>JAIROE010000299.1 GCA_031257715.1 Treponema sp.
TTCCGGGTAATGTCGCTTACCTCGGTGCTTGCGCTGGCCTCCATCCTGATCTTTGTTCTTGTTCAGGGTGCGGGGCCCTTTATTTTTTCGACGGCAAAGGGAATACGGATCGTTCCCGAGCGAATCGACGAGATCACCGTGAACGGCGAGGTATACCGGAATCATACAACCTTCATCAATGTTCCTCCGGGCGCCGCCACGATTCTTGTGAGCTTTTCCGCCGGAGGATCTTCGGGGATTCTGGAGATCGCCGTAAACAACAGGGAAAAAGATCCTGAAAAAGTTCTTGTATTTACCGAAAGCGGCGGCGGCGAAGTAAGCTCCCCCCAGGCCTATACCTGGACGGTAAGTTATCCGGGGCCCATGCCGGGAATAACATCGAGGATTCACATTTTACTGCCTGAGCGGCCCTACAGCTTTTTCCGTTTTATTACCGGGTTCGACTGGCGGCCGGCCTACAACAAGGAGTACGGCATACTGCCGATGATAGCCGGCACTATTGTCGTGAGCTTTATTTCCATCCTGCTGGGCCTTCCGCTGGCGCTCCTCTCCGGAGTTTTTCTTGCGGAATTTGTTCCGCCAAAACCGGCTTCCGTCATCAGGGGCGGCATAGAGCTGCTTGCGGGAATTCCGTCCGTGGTTTACGGGTTCTTCGGCCTCATGGTGATAGTTCCCTGGGTAAAGAGGGCGTTTAACGCACCGTCGGGAAACGGCCTTCTTGCCGCCGCCATGGTTCTTGGGGTGATGATACTGCCGACGGTGATTACCATTGCCGAAACATCCCTCAGGGCCGTGCCCGGCTCCGTCCGGGAGGCGTCCCTTTCCCTTGGGGCAAGCAAAATGCAGACGGCATGGTCCGTGGTGCTGCCCCACGCGAAATCCGGGGTAATGGCGGGGGTGATCCTGGGAATTTCCCGCGCCGTCGGGGAAACCATGGCCGTCATTCTTGTGGCCGGAAATTCCCCGCAGTTTGTACGGGGGCTTACCGGCAGCATACGGACCCTTACCGCGACAATAGCCCTTGAAATGGGGTACGCCGAAGGCCGGCACAATGAAATACTCTTTTCAATCGGAGTGGTGCTGTTCGTTCTTATTTTGATTCTCAACAGCGCCATTCTTCTTATGAGACGGAAGACGGGGGAAGCATGACGAAAACACGAAAATTCCGCGACGGTCTTCTTTACGGGATCATGGCGGCCGGTCTTGTGACGGTAGCGGCGATCCTCTTTTTGATCCTCGCCTACATACTCGTCCAGTCGGCGGGGTTTCTCAACCTTTCCTTTGTTTTTAAATCCGCCGAAGACGGCGGCATCTTCCCGATGATCGTTACCACTTTCTACGTGGTTATAGTCTCACTCATAATCGCCCTTCCCGTGGGAATAATGACGGCAATTTTCCTTAACGAGTATTCGCTTGACACCCCCGTAGTCCGCCTGCTCCGCCTTGCCATTGAAACCCTTGCGGGCATACCGTCCATCATCTACGGACTTTTCGGGCTTTTGATCTTCTGCCGCGTTTTCAGATTCGGCCAGTCGATCATAGCCGGGGCCCTTACCCTGAGTATTATGATCCTTCCTGTCATCATACGGACTGTGGAGGAGTCCCTTAAAACCATTCCCGTTTCGTTTCGGGAAGGAAGCCTTTCCCTGGGGGCGACAAAATTCCAGACGATCTTTTTTGTCGTCATCCCCCCGGCCCTGCCCGGTATTGTTACCTCGGCGATTCTCGCCGTAGGCAGGGTTGTCGGGGAATCGGCCCCGGTGCTCCTTACCGTGGGAATTACCAGAAACCTTCCAAAGTCAATTTTTGAATCCGGGCGCACCTTGACCATACATCTTTATTATTTGACAAAAGAAGCGATTCATCCCGACGATTTCGGCATAGCCTTCGCCACGGCGGGAGTGCTTGTCATCGTGGTGCTTTTTATCAATACCTCAACCAAAATCATCACATGGATATTCAGAAAAAGAATGGGGGAGTCCGAATGACCAGCAAGATTGAAGTCAGCGGCCTGGATCTTTTTTACGGAAATTTTCAGGCGCTGAAAAGCATCAATTTCTCCCTGGCCCGCCGGGAGGTTTCCGCCCTTATCGGACCTTCGGGCTGCGGGAAATCGACTTTCATCAGAATACTTAACCGCATGAACGATCTTATTCCGTCCTGCCGCGTTACGGGGAGTGTTTTGCTTGACGGGGAAGACATATACAACGGGATGGACGTGACGGAACTGCGGACTAGGGTCGGCATGGTGTTCCAGAAGCCCAATCCCTTTAATATGAGTATCTTTGACAATGTCGCCTACGGCAGAAGAATGCAGGGAGTGCGGAACAGGCGGAAGCTTGAAGAACTGGTTGAGACGGCCCTTACCAAGGCAGCCCTGTGGGAAGAAGCGAAAGACAGGCTCAAAAAATCCGCGCTGAGTCTTTCGGGGGGCCAGCAGCAGCGGCTCTGTATAGCCCGGAGCATCGCCATGGAGCCCGAGATCATCCTCATGGACGAACCGACCAGCGCCCTTGATCCCATTGCGACGGGCAAAATAGAAGAACTTATCGGGGAACTGAAAAAAGACTACAGCATCATCATTGTTACCCACGCCATGCATCAGGCGGCGCGGGTCAGCGACAGGACGGCGTTCTTTCTTTTGGGGGAGCTCATTGAATACAATGATACCAGGGCGCTTTTTACAAACCCCGGGGACAAGAGAACCGAAGATTATATTTCAGGCAGGTTTGGTTAATCATGGAAAACAAACGGGCGCTTTTTGCGGAGGAAATGGATCGCGTACGGCACAACATTCTGGCCATGTCGTCTTTGGTTGAGGAGGGCCTTGGAAAGGCGCTTGCGGCCCTGCAGGATAACGACACGGAACTGGCGAAAACCGTCCGTGAAGGGGATGCCGCGGTTAACTCGATGCAGCTTCAGATAGAGGACGCCGTGGTTACGCTTATTGCCACCCAGCAGCCTGTCGCCAGGGATCTCCGGGAATTTTTTACGATGCTGAAAATAACGGTGAACCTTGAAAGGGCGGGGGATCATGCGGTACACTTGGCCAAGACCGCGATAAAGCTTTCGGGCAGGGCGTCGTTCCGCGCCATGGAGCACCTGTCGCGCATGGCAAGAACCGGCCAGGAGATGATACGCGCCGCCATTTCGGCGTACCTTAAACAGGACCCGGAAGCCGCGCGGAAGGCCGCCGCACTGGACGACATCATTGACGGCGAGCATAGAAAACTTTCCAGGGAGATGTTAAGGCTGATGAAAGGAAGTCCCGGGCTCCTGAAAAAGGCGCTCCGTTTTCTCCTTACTTCGGGGGATCTTGAACGTCTGGGGGATCATATCACCAACATCTGCGAGGCGATAATTTACATGACGGAAAGCAAACACGAAGAGCTCAATGAATAAGACCGCCGCGAACAAGGCCGCCGTACTGATCATCGAAGACGATCCTGAAATTCAGGAAATGCTTTCCCTTGCTTTCGCCGGTGAAGGCTGGATACTCCGACATGCCGGAACAGGGGAAGAGGGGATTGCCCTTCTTGAAAAACACGGGGCGGACTGTATCATCCTTGACATCATGCTTCCCGGCATGGACGGCCTTAAGACGCTTAAAAAAATAAAGGCGGAAAGCGGGTGGAAGACCGTTCCCGTGATCCTTGCCACGGCAAAGGGGGAGGAACCGGATATTGTTACCGGCCTTGAACTGGGCGCAGACGATTATGTGGTAAAGCCGTACAGCCCCCGCGTGCTTGTTGCCCGGATACGGGCGGCCCTGCGGCGTCTTGAGGAATCAGGAGAGGACAAATCCGAGAAAAAAATCTGGCGGGCCGGAAACCTCGTCATAGATGCCCTCCGGTATGAAGTTTCCTGGAAAGAATCTCCCCTGGAGCTTTCCGCCACGGAATTCGCGTTGCTCCTTCATTTTGCCTCCCACCCCGACATTGTTTTTTCCCGGAACCAGATCATCGCCGCCGTTCACGGCCCCGATTACCCCGTAACCGACCGTTCCGTTGACGTGCAAGTTCTTGCCCTCAGAAAAAAGCTCGGGGAAGCGGGGGAAATGATAGAAACAATACGCGGGGTCGGCTACCGTTTCAGGGGAATGTGACCGGGATGTCATCTGAATAAAAAAACGGAAATTTTACGGGGGCCTTATGAAAACCGTTTTCCGCCAAAGCCTTTTGGTACTGACCCTGAGCGCCCTGGGGTTTTCCCTTTCTTTTATGATTTCCGTGCTCCTTTTTATGGATTCACTTTACTATGAAATCAATTCCAGGAATATACTCAACACGGCCCGGCTTGTTTTACCGGCCCTGCCGGAGGAGCGCCTTGCCGCCTGTTTTGAGGAAGACGGGACCTCCCTTGCGGCGTGGATGGCGGCGCTTCCCGCCCCGTACCGGCTTACCCTCATCGGAAGGGACGGGGAAGTCATCGCCGATTCCCGCTTCCCCGGCGAGACGCTCTCCAATCACGGGGACAGGAGCGAGGTAAAAGCCGCCCTTGGAGGAAACGAGGGAGTGGCCCGGAGGAGTTCGGAAAGCCTTGGCGTGGAGCACCTTTACGCCGCCCTCCCGGTTTACGGGGAGTTTCCCGGCGGGGAAGGAGCGGCGGGGCCGGGAGAGCCGCCTCCGCTGATCGGGGTTTTCCGCCTTTCCATGGAAGCGCCGAATTTTATCCGGCGCATATCGGGGGCGGCGCTTCCCTTTCTCTTTGCCGGCGCGGTTTTTTTTCTTGCCGCCATGGGGACGGTGTACCTTTTTTCCAGGTCCCTTTCCGTTTCTTTTGCCCGCCTTGTACAGATAGCCCGGTCGGTACACCTGCATTCGGACGGGACATTCTACAGGGCCATACATTCCCCTCACCTTATCTCGGGTACGGGGGAATTTATCGCCCTCGAAAAGGCCCTCAAGTCCATGGCGCGGGAGTTAAATTCGCGGATAGAAGCGGCCCGGGCCGAAGGCAGGCGCCTTGAGGCCATTCTCAACGGCATGTCGGAAGCGGTTTTTGCCATGGATGAAAAACTCATGCTCCACATGGTAAACAAACAGGCGAGACTTCTCTTCGGTATAGGTGAAGACGTGGACGCCGGCTCCCTTTCCCTGCTGGAAGCGACCCGTTCGACGGAACTGGAAGAGGCCGCAAAGGGCGTCCTCGCCGGGAACAAGCCCGAAGAACTGGAGATTCTCTGCCATACCTCCGCCGTCCCGCGCCGTTTCCGTGTTTTCGCATCTTCCCTGAACCGGCCGGAAGGCGCGGACGGGGAAACACCCGCGCCCGGAGGGGTCGTGATGGTGCTCGGAGATGTCACCCGGATGCACAGGCTGGAGCAGGTCCGCAAGGATTTTGCGGCAAACGTGTCCCACGAACTGCGCACCCCCATTCAGGTTATCAAGGGATTCGCCGAAACTCTTCTCGATTCGCCCCTGGATAACACAAAGCAGATCCGCCATGTCATTAAAATAATCGAAAAGAATTCGCGGAACATGGAAAATCTTACCAACGATCTTTTGAGCCTCGTGAGCCTTGAGGATCAGGACAGGGCCCGTCCCGGCATGGAAGAAACGGATATGGAGGGGCTTCTTGGAGAAGCGGCCGGTTCCGTCAAATTCCGGGCCGATGAAAAAAAGATACGCATTGAGATCCGTTGTCCCCCGGGACTTTCGGCAAAACTTTCAGGCGCGCTTGTCGTACAGGCTCTGGTCAACCTGCTTGATAACGCGGTGAAGTATTCCCCTCCCTCGTCAAAGATTCTGCTTGAGGCGGAAAAGAGGGAAGGGGAGCTTGTCGTCTCGGTGAAGGATCAGGGTATAGGCATCCCCGCCGAACATCTGGACCGTATCTTTGAACGCTTTTACCGGGTTGACAGGAGCCGCAGCCAGGATCCCGGCGGGACCGGCCTCGGGCTTGCCATAGTCCGTCACATAGCCCTGCTTCACCGGGGCACGGTGGAGGTGGAAAGCCACGCCGGGGAAGGTTCCGTGTTCAGGATGAAGATTCCCCCTGTCGAATAGCCCCGTATCCGCGGACGCGGGGGCGGCCCCGCTTTTCACGTTTCAAAAACCGAACCACAGGCTCGTTACCACCGATTTTCCTGAATGCGCGTTTTTAATGGCGGTATCCATAAGAATCCTGTTTCTTGTGCACTGTTCCCGCAGCGTGCTGAGATGATAAAAACACAGGCCGTTGTCTTCATATATGCTGTTTTCCCGTCTGCTCGGGGGAGTCCTGAAAAACGCGTCAAGATCTTTGCCGTCCCTGAAACTGAAGCTTCGTTCGGTAAAGTCTTCCATTAGTTTGCGCTCGGTTTCCGCGTCGGCGCCGTCATTGTGTACCGAAATACGGAACCTGACCCTCTGGTTTTCGCGGGGAATTTCCGGGGGAACGGATACGACCACGGTTGAACCCCGGAATCTTTTTTCTTTCATTATGGATTTTCTCCTCTCCGGGTTCTCAAGTATGCCGGTTATGTTTCCGGTATTTTCCAGCAGGCGGACAAGGGCGGACCGTTCAGCCGCGGAAACAAGTTCTATGGCAAGAAGCGCGGCGAGGCTGGCAATGTCAAAACGGTGTACAAACGCGATTATTCCCAGGGAAATGGTCTGCATAAGGGTAAACATGTCATCGTGTTTGCTTCCTGCCAGTACGAAAAAAACCAGGGGATTAATGCCGGAAACAAGTTCGGCGATAAAATTGCCAAGTTCCCTCGCGTCTTCCCGCTGTTCGACAAACGACCGGGGAAGGCTTTTTACGGTTCTGTGGTACAGTTCGGTCATGAGTTCGCCGATCCTGCCGGGCGCTCTGGAATTGAGCAGTTCCTCGAACGATTTCTTCGCAATCTTTATGCCGGGGCCTATGGATCTTTTCGGGTTTGCCCTGTTCCATGCCCGTACCATCGGGGAATCGTAAATATACCCGAGGATTGACATGTTGATGCGCTGGCGGAACATGGAAAAGAATACCAGCTTGACGGCGTCTTCAAGCTGGACGCGGCAGGCGCTTATATCCTTTACCTGTATTTCTATTTTTCTGAGGTAATTATTCGAGATCAGTTTTTTAAGCCACGAGAATCCCGTTCTTTCAAGGTGAAATCCGAAATGCCGTTCCCCGTCGGCGGTTTCAAAACAGTGCAATGACTTGCCATGGGCGATAAAGAAAGATGTTCCCCTTTCGTTGAGGATTATTCGTGAGGGAATGCGGAAAAGCAAATCCCTTTGCCTTTTGTGTTCCTGCCTGCTTTCACCGGCCGCCGTAACAGTATCCTCGATTTCCGTCATGTTTTTCTCCGTAAAAACAGGGATGGGCTCTCTACTCCGAACCGTGGGAAAACCAGCGGATTACGCCGACCTTGTTTTTTGCTCCGTTGTAGATCATGCCTCCATTCCAGAATTCCAGTGCCGATATAAGGCTGTTGCCTCCGTCGCTTTCGTCACTTTCCGGTCCGCGGTACGAGGCCAGTTTGAGGAAAAGATCAAAATCACGGGAATAAAGGGCCTCCTGCCGTTTTCTGTAAAACTCATTCCATTCTTCAAGCTGTTTGAATCCCTCTCCTTCGTCTTCAACAATAAAACGCGCCCTGTGCCGCAGGTCGTACCAGACCTTGAGCTTTTTTGAAACATCGCATTTGTTTCCGTGTTTGATTCCGTTCTTGATTATTTCCGACAGCTGCTGTTCCAGAAGGTTTTCCTCAAGAAACTGTCCGGGACAGTGTTCCAGTATTTTTGCGCTGTATTCCCTGATTTTTGAGAAGTCGCTTTTGAATTCAATGTACTTCATCCCTTGGGCGTCAAAGATTTCATTGTTTTCATCGACAATCAGTTTTCTTGTAATTGCGTGTTTCATGGATCTTCTTCTTTGATGATGTTGAGTATGTTTGACAAACGCATGACCTTGCGCACCGTTCCCGCGATTCCCCGGAATTTCAGATCGATGTTTTTTGATTTTGAATGCTGGACGATCCTGATTACCGCCCATATCCCGGAGCTGTCAAGATACCTCACGCCGGAAAAATCCACACAAACGGCGCTGCATGGGCCGTTCATTTTTTCCGTTATGTCCGAAAAAAGATGCTGGGCGTTGTACAGATCGCAGTCGCCCGACACTTTTGCCGTAAAGAAGTTGCCGTTCCCGTCATCCAAAAATTGTATATTCATATTTATGCTTCCCGTATCATAATACCGGCGTGCATTAAGCGTGCGGTTATAAAATGATTAAAAATCCGTTATGCATTGATATTTAACGAAATTTTAACCCGGGATTGTTACTGTTCGATCATGCAAACGGATACCATGAACGCGGAAGCGCGGGATGAAAGCCGCGTACGGTCATATCCCAATTCCATACAGAAACTGGCGCGGTATTTCAAAACGGTTCCATCGGACGGGACGATAGCGGAACTGGCGGATCTTCTTGACAGAGATCGCCGTATTTTTGCCGTATGTGTGGTTGACGGCCTTTCCCGGCCCATGGGGATCATAAGGCGCGACAAGCTTTTCCTGCTTCTGGGGAAGCGTTTCGGCTGGGATCTTATGGCAAAACGCATGGTTCTGGAAATAACCGAAGATGCCCCCGTGTTTTCAGGCGATACGAATATTTTTACCGTCTCACAGTTTTTGAGCGCTGCCGCGAGGGAGGGTGCGCCTGAAATGGGCAACAGTTTTATGATCCTCACAGGTCCTGACGGGGTGTTTACCGGCATGCTGTCTTTTCAGGATCTGTCCAATTATTTTGTCGACATGACCAACGGGGACATCGCGATGGCAAGCCTCCTTCAGGAACGTTTTCTCGCGAGCGTTGACGAAGTTTCCGGTACGGGAGTCGCGGTGAACGCGTGGTCGCTTCCGGCAAAGGGCGTGGGCGGTGATTTTTATTTTATAAAAGATCTGGGCGGAGGCCGTTTCTTTGCCGCCCTCTGCGATGTTTCCGGAAAAGGCATCGCCGCGTCTCTGGTGGTATCCATGGCATGGGGTTTCTTGAGGGCCTATACCATAAAAGAAGGACTTGCCGATTTGATAGAAAATTTAAATTCGTCAATAGTCAGTACCTTTCACATGGAAAAATATCTTACCGGTTTCTTTATGATCTGCGATTCCGGCAGAAAGAAACTGCAATTTGCCGATATGGGCCATTCCCACAGCGTGCTGTTGAGGGGTGAAACATTTCATGATCTGGAAAAGGCAAAAGTGAACCTCCCCATAGGGATTGATCCGAAAATAAAGCCCGCGGTTTTCCGTCTCGGAATAAAACCCGGCGACGCCCTCCTTGTATACACCGACGGAATCACGGAACAGGACAACCCCGGTGGCGAAGAATTCGGCGATGAACGTCTGCGGCAGCTTGCCTCCCAAAGCCGGGCCGAAGGAAAAAACCTTGACGAGATCCTCGTTCCCGTCCTCACGGATTTCAGAAAGAACACTCCCCAAAGGGACGACATGACATGCCTCTTTTTCCGTTTTTGACGGGAACTTTTACCACGCCGTTTTCC
>JAIROE010000321.1 GCA_031257715.1 Treponema sp.
ATGGCGTATTCCGCCGGCCGGCGGGCGGCCTCGGCCCGTGGCGCGGCCCCAAGAAACCGCCGCAGAAAATCCCCCCCCCCTCCCACCGCGACAAGGACCACCAGGGCAATGATGACGCCGGTTATGATGCGGGGATACCGCGGAGGGGAACGGAGCAGCTGCTCCACCGGGATGGGCTGTTCCTGTATTTTGAGGGCCCGGTACAGGGACAACAGTTCCTGCACATTGAGCCCCAGGTATTCCCCGTAATTCCGCAGAAAACCAAGAATGTAAGGCTCCCCCGGAAAGCCTGAAAAATTTTCCATTTCCAGAGCTTCAAGGTAACGGCTTGCTATATTGGTTTCCCTGCTTATCTCGTCAAAATTGATGCCCTTTTCCTCTCGGGCGGTCCGCAGCTTTTCTCCCAGGGATTCCACAGTTCCTCCCGGCCTACTCGGCGTCCCTGAAAATAAAGTTGTTGTACAAATTGGCCGAAGCCGGCGAATCGTATATGAACCGCTGTTCGGGAATTCCCTGATTGACTTTGATGTTGGAAAAATCAAACTGAACCTGCCCTTCGGCAATGGTTTTTCCCTCTATGCGCCGAATCAGCCTGGTTTCGGGATCTATACAGAGCTGTAATTCCCTGAAACCTTCCGAAATGGAACGCCGGGTAAGACGGAGCTTTACCACCATTTCCCGTGAACCGGAATCCAGGGGGACAGGATCGGGCCCGGTAATAAAAGAAGGAACATAGTTGCGCCGAAGCAGGGAAAGCCCCTGACTGCTGGCCAGAGACGCCCCCGAAGCGGGCCGCCGGCGCTGGGTTATCTCCTGATTCAGCACCGCCCGGTATTGGGGAAGGTACACCGTAAGCAGTTCGCCGTTAAAAACGATTACCTGTTCCGCGGGGCTGGTAAAATCTATGCGGAGAAAAGAGGGGGAAAGGTGGCTCACTCTTCCGTACATTTCACTGTTTCCCGATCGTATGATTATATTCGCCTCGTAGTCCCGCACCGTTCCGTACCGTTCGGAAACCGTTTCCAGATACCGTTCCGCGGTGATAATCTCCTGGGGAAAAAGGGGCGCGAGAAAAGCCGTCATAAAAGCCGCGCTCAGGAACACTGTCTTCTTCATTAAAAAGCCTCGATATAAAAGTATTATATGAAATGAGGGGGAAAAGCAATATGGTTCCTGGAATGAAAGGACACTTGGGATGTATTTGGGGGTCCTGTCAGGGGGAAAAAGTCCTCCTTGCGGAGGGCGTTTTTCCCCCTGCCACCCCGTGCAATCCGCTGTGCGGATTGCCTTACAGCCGGTGAGTGTCCTTTCTTTCACGATGGGAAAGGGGGGAACGGCGGCGGCTTGGAGTTTGCGCGAAGCGCAAACTCCCCAGCTAAAACCTTAATGCCGCAGGCATCTGAGCGCCGGCCTGGAGTTTTACGGCGCAGCCGTAAAACTCCCCAGCCAAACGGCGGCGGTGTCACCACTACGCCCGGCGGCATCATTACTACGCCCGGCGGTGGGGGTGGCGGCGGCGGAACCGTGAAGATGTACATGGCAGGGTTTTGGCATGACGACCACAATACCATTACCATCCCCTGTTACTGGATAAACGGGACAAAGTACGACTTGGACATCGGATCCAGCACAGACGGGAGTGCCTATTCCATCGCCGTGTCGGGCGGCGTGGTGTACGCGGCGGGGGTTTATCAAGACGGCTCCACCTACATCCCCGGTTACTGGGTAAACGGGACAAAACACGATCTGGACATCGGAACCGGCACGGACGGGTGGGTCCTTTCCATCGCCCTGAAGTAACCGCCGGCCCCCCTCGGTACCGGGCCGAGGCAAACCGGTACCGGGCTGAAGCAAACCGGTACCGGGCTGAGGCAAACCGGTACCGGGCTGAAGCAAACCGGTACCGGGCCGAAGCAAACCGGTACCGGGCCGAGACAAACCGGTACCGGGCCGAGACAAACCGGTACCGGGCTGAGGCAAACCGGTACCGGGCCGAGGCAAACCGGTACCGCGCGGAGGCGGCGCGGTATCCCGCGAACATTACACGGAGTTTCGGCAACACCGAAACGTCAGGGCAGTCCGCACAGCGGATTGCCGAAGGAGGTTACTATGGCCCATAGCGAAGACTGGTATCCCTCTACACGAACAGGGCAGCTTGCCATGGTTGAGGAGTGGATACATGTAATGAGCAGCGCGGATGTGCGGACCGCCTGGGGAATCCCCGCGGCGGCGTATACGGAGCTGGGGAACCGCTTTGGCGCGGCGCAGGCGGCCCTGCAAAAGGCCAAGGACGACAGCCAGCGGACGCCGGTGGTCAACGCCCAGTGCAATGCCGCCTTTGACGCCATGGAGGCGTACGCGCGGGACTTCAAGAGGCGGCATTTCTTCGAGCCGCCCCTCACCGATGCGGACCTGGTGTCCCTGGGCCTCAGACCCCGCGACCCCCATCCCACCCCTTCGGGAAAGCCCGAGGCCAAGGTCCGGGCCGAACCGTACCTCCTGGGCCGCCGGGAACTGGGGTTCAAGATAGTTTTTGAAAGCGGCGACCCCGGCGACAAAGCCAACGAGGGTTTCCGCGTCTACCACACCCTCACCGCCCCCGGCGAACCGGCCCCCACAGCGCCCCTGGAGACTTGGGCATCCTTCTTCACCCGCCGGAAAAAAGACAAGCTCGAGTTCGGCTACGCCGACAGCGGCAAGACCGCGCATTTCGCCGTCCAGATAGAAAACCACGGCATCAAAGGCGACTGGGGCTCGCTGACTTCAGGTTTAGTGCCCTAAATCCGGCATCCATGCCGGATTTAGGGCTTGGAGTTTGCGCATGGCGCAAACTCCACCCTCTCCGGCGAAGCCGGAGAGCACACAAACAGCGCCCTCCGTGGCGCCTCACGCCGCAAGGCGGATGTTCGTCTGGGGAGTTTTACGGCAAAGCCGTAAAACTCCAGGCGAGTATTCGCCAAACACCCATCCGTCGTGTGCTGCAATCCGCATAGCGGATTGCACGCCTTCCATAGCGCCGCCGCTTGGCGAATTGCACGCCTTTCTTCCCTTTTGCCATGAGAGAGATGCAATCCGGTGCAGCCGGATTGCGGCAATCCGCATAGCGGATTGCAGGGGTGTCAGGGGGAAAATGCCCTCCGAAGGAGGACATTTTCCCCCTGACAGGACCCCTCAACACACTCCACCGGGTCTCTTTCCGCCGTTCAGTTCAAATCTTCCGTTTTTTCCATCGAATGTATACCTGCCGCCCCGTCCCGTTCTCCTGCGGCCTCTCCTCCGTCTCAAACTGCGGAATAGCCCGGAAAAGATCCCCCAGCTTGCGGAACCCGTAATTGCGGGGATCAAAATCGCCGGAACGGTTGGTGATCTTCTGGCCCACCCCGCCCAGATAGGCCCAGCCCGACTCGTCGGCAAGGTCTTCCACCGTATCACGAAGTAGCTTGAGAAGCCGCCTGTCTCCCTTGAATTCCTTGCGGGGCCGTGAGGCCGGACGGGCGTCGTCTTCGTCGCTTTCTTCCGGCTCCCGCAGTATTTCGGTGTAGATGAATTTGTCGCAGACCGAAACAAAGGCGCGGGGGGTTTTCTTTTCGCCGAAACCGTACACGGTACGGCCGCTTTCACGCAGACGCGCGGCAAGGCGGGTAAAGTCCGAATCGCTTGAAACGATGCAGAACCCGTCGAGCCTTTCGCTGTACAAGAGATCCATGGCGTCTATGATCATTGCGCTGTCGGTCGAGTTTTTCCCGGTGGTGTAGGAAAACTGCTGTATGGGCTGAATGGCGTATTCCAGGAGCCGTTCCTTCCAGGATCTGAGGTTGGGGATGGTCCAGTCGCCGTAGATGCGTTTAACGCTGGCGACGCCGTATTTGGCCACCTCGTCCAGGAGGCCTTCGATGATCGCAGGCTGGGTGTTGTCCGCGTCGATAAGAACCGCGAGTTTTGCCTGGCTGATTTCAGCCTGCTGGTTTGCCGCGAGCGGTGAATTTGAAAACGGCAGCAATGGCATGGTTATTCTCCGAAAATTGATTTTTTTATCCGCCTTAAAAGGCTGATCTTTCCCAGTGGAATGTGCAGAAGCTCCCCCGGAGGTTCCGCGGAATCAAGGACGAGGATGCTTTCTCCGCCGCTTTTTTCCATGGCCGAGGGAACGCCGCGGACTTCCATTGAGTCTCCCTTGTAGGACCATTTTATTTCCACAAGCGACTTTAAGGCTATGGCCTGCCGCGCGATGTTGGACTTTCCCGCGTAGTCAAGGCCCCGCGCCTCAAGTTTCTCGTAGCGTATGGATGCGCCGTCAAGCTGTGATTCGCAGAGGATGAGGCGCCTTTCGGTGCGTAATGACAGTTCGGCCCTTTCCTCTCTGGTAAGGTTCTGTTTTTCAAGGCTTTTCCTGAAGCCCGCCATGATTTCTTCGCGCTCTTTTGTCCTCCTGGCGATGTTTTCAGGACGGGACCCGTTGGGGTTTTCGGGGGAAAGGGGCGTTTCCCCGTTTTCAAGCGCCGGAAAAAAGACCTTCGAAGTGACGCGGCCCGGCCGGGTCCCCGCGCCGTGGCGCGCGATGATGTCCACCCCGGCCTTGCGCAGGGCTTGGGCGGCCGTTTCGGTTTCGGGGGCCGGCATGCGGGACGCGGTTTCCTCTCCTTTTGTAAGCAGGTAAACGCCGGGGGCCAGGATTTTCCCGATGAGGCTCCGCAGGGGCTCCGCCTCCGCCAGGTAGCGCCGGTCCTCCGCGAGGGTAAGCACGATCCCCTCTTCAAGGGTTACTTCCCCGTAACGCTTCTCCCATTCTTTGAGCGTCCACGCGAGGGTCTCGTTTATCCTGTTTCCCGAAAGGCGCCCCGAGAGGCCGAGCATTTCTTCCGCGCTTATGCCGCGGTCAAACCCCCTGACCGCCGAATCGCGGGTCAGTTCAAAACGAAGGGCGGCGCCCGACTCACGGACAACGGAAAAGAACGCGAGTTCAAGGGCATCGGCAAAGGTTATTCCCGGATACACGATCCACGAGAAAGGCGCGTCCATGGCAAGAACCGCCTGCGGGCCGTGTCCGTCCGGACCGCGTCCGGCCGCGTCCGCCGCAAGCTGAAAAAGCGATGTTCCCCTTTTGATAACGAGGCCTGTCTTTTCAAGCGCGTTAAGGAAACGGTCAAAATGAATTTCCTGCCGCGCGGGAAACACGGCCGCTTCTTCCCGTTCAAGGACGAAGAGCCGGCGCCGCAGGGTCTTCAGCGGATACAGGACGCCCGCCTGGACAGAGCCGAGTATGTTGTGGAAGAAACCCGCGATGCCGCGGACGCGGCCGCGGCTGAGGTACGAGACCGGTTCGCCGAAGGGCTCTTCTTCATTTTCAAAGCAGTAGATCCCCGCGGCCCAGTATTCCTGCCTTTCCCGTGAAGAGAGCTTCCCGAAGTCCTGAAGCCGTTCCCTGTCAGGAAACAGCCTTTCCCCGTCGGTGTGCAGCAGCTCCAGCATGTAAAGCCCCCCCACAAGGAGCCCCGTGTCCATTCCCGGAAAAATGCGGTTCCCTTCGGCAAGGATCTTCTTCCGTATCCCCCGGCTTTCCTGATCCCGAATCGCCGCCGGTTTCAAAAAACAGGGCTCCTCAAGTACAAAGGAAACGATTCCGGCGATGAGGCAGTCCCCCGGCAGGGCGGCCGCTTCCGCCGGGGGCAAAGACACGCTCTTTTCTTCGGAATGGGACGGAAAAAGGACGGCGTTGTCTCCGGCAAAAGGCAGAAGCACGCTTTCCAGTACGGGATTCAGCGCGATACGGAGCGGGCCGTCTTCGCGGAAACGGTAGATGATGAAACGCTCTTCAAGATTAAGCAGATGATTCTGAAGTTCCGCGGCGTTCACGTCTCCGGCGAAAAAACTTTCCAGTTCTCCCGGCAGGGGCTCTCCCAGAAACGCGACGGCGGCAATGAGGACGGCGTCGGCTTCGTCGATGTAAAGGCCGGCGATCTTCCGTATGTCGTCGCGCGAAAGGAAGATCACAAGATCCTCCAGCAGCTTCTGCTTGCTGAAAGGGGTTTTGATGTTGCCGAACACGCTCCGCAGGAGTTCAAAGAAAGAGCCGTCCGGAAGGGTCATCAGGGCGGATTTCCACGCATCAACGGATCTGAACGGTTTTTTCATGCGGGCTGTTCCACCCAGTGCTGTATGGAATATTTGTATCCCTGTTCGGCAAGGAATTTCTGCCGGTTTGCGGCGAACTCTTCTTCAACCGTGTAGCGTGAAACCAGGGTGAAGAACCACGAATTGCGGGCGGTCCCCTCCCCTCCGGCAGCGCCCTTGGGCCTGAGTATCCTCCCCAGCCGCTGGGCCTCCTCCTGCCTGGAACCGAAAGAGCCCGAGACCTGCACCGCCATGGAGGCGTCGGGAAGATCGATGGCGAAGTTGGCAACCCTGGAAACTACGATGATGCGCACTTCTCCCCGCTTGAAGGTGTTGTAGATGCGCTCCCGCTCCGCGTTGGGCGTTTTGCCGGTAATAATCGGCGCCCTGATGAGTTTTGCGATGGCTTCAAGCTGGGAAAGATACTGCCCTATGACGAGGATCTGATCTTCACGGTGATTTTCGACAAGCTGTTTTACGATTTCCTCCTTCCGCGGGTTTTCGCTGGCGATGCGGTATTTTTCCCGCTTGTCCGCCACGGCGTAAGGGATACGCAGTTCTTCGGGCAGATCCAGCCTGATCTCGGTACAAAAGGCTTCGGCTATCCATCCCTTGCCTTCAAGTTCTTTCCAGGGAATATCGTAACGTTTGGGCCCCACAAGGCTGAACACGGCGTCCTCGGCCCCGTCTTCCCTGATGAGCGTCGCGGTAAGCCCCAGCCGCCTTACCGCCTGAAGTTCCGCCGTGACCCGGAAGACCGGCGCGGGAAGCAGGTGGACTTCGTCGTAGATGATGAGCCCCCATTGCCGTTCGCGGAAAAGCCGGAAATGGGGGAAGTCCGCCTCCCGGCCGGGACGCCAGGTGATGATCTGGTAAGTGGCGATGGTAACCGGCGCGACGGCCTTGGAATCCCCGGTATATTCGGCAATCTGGGGGGCGGTAAGCTCCGTCTTGTCCAGCAGTTCTTCTATCCATTGATGCACCGCCGCCACATTGGTGGTAAGAATAAGGGTGTTGGTTTTAAGCCACGACATGAGAGCCATTCCCACTATGGTCTTCCCCGAACCGCAGGGAAGGACCACTACCCCGTAACCCGTACCCGGCCCTCCCGAGCCGTACACGGCGCGCACCGCTTCCATCTGGTAATCGCGGGGGGTAAAGGGCCGCCCCGAGACGCTTTCTTTCCGCAAGACGACATCAAGATCCTCTCCCTTCGCCAGGGGGGCTTCGTCCTTTACCGGCCAGCCGCTGCGTATCAGTTCCCTTTTCACCGTCCCCCTGTTGACAAGGCGGAGGGTAAAGCCGCCCGGAGCTTTTGTGAGCAGCTTTGAAAGGCTCTTGACTGCGCCAATCTCCGTCCTGACGGCGTTGTCCTCTACGGCAAGAAAGAGATCGCCGTCTTCGCCGCCCGGAATGAGGCGTATTTTCCCGTAACGGGCCATGGTATCGGCAAAGCCGTCCAGTATAACGGAAGGAATGGGGAAGCGGGTGTAATCGTTCAGCGCCCCGGTGATATATTCAGGCGTAAAACCGGCGCCGGCAGCGTTCCACAGTGAAAGGGAGGTGATGCTGTACGTGTGTATATGCTCGGGGGACTTTTCCAGTTCCGCGAAAGGCAGAATGGCGGCGCGGGCTTCTTCCGCCCGGGGAGCGTGCACATCGAGGAGCAGGGTGCGATCGCTCTGAACAATCAGGGGATTCGCCGAATCAACAGCCATAACCCTTTCATTATAAGAAAGAAGGAGGAAAGAGGGAAGACATGCCGCC
>JAIROE010000339.1 GCA_031257715.1 Treponema sp.
TCGGATCACCGGCTCAAGGATTTTCCCGCGCTTCGCCGCGCGGCTCATTTCCGATGCGGGCACAAGCCCCTTTTTCTGCAAGTACAGGGTAAGCGGGCTCGCAAAATTGTTCATGCCCATCACCGCCCCGGCGTCTGATCCGCCCAGGCTGTCCATGCGCTTTTTCTGCCATGCCTCATACTCCATTCCTGCCGTGGAAATATGCGGCGTGGCGTCAAGAATGCTCTGATAAATCATTCGCTTTGCCTCCAAAATATTTATTTAGACTGCCATCCGGACATTCGGATGGCGGCGTCGATCCGCAGTCATTCAAACCATATTTCATTGCCCGGCTGTCTGCCACGGCGCACGGAACGCCGATTGCACCTCCTTCCCCATAGGCAAATTGGGATGCCGTAACACAAAGCAAATCGCCCTTTTTGGATTTGGGCATTTATTATCAATTCATACATGCGCTCTGCTTCATGCCAAAAAGAACCGGCGTGATAGAAAAAAAACGCAAGAACCAGTCTGTTCATTCCGATTTTGCCTCGCCTATTTGTTCCTGCTTCGTGTGCGAGATTTGCGGTGCGCTGTTTTTCAGCACGGTTGACCCGAAAAGGACTGGCCTTTTAATCCACCCGCACTAATACGGTCAAATTGGACTGTTGCCATTGCCGGATCTTTATATGTCGTACCAAAAGTGTTATCATGTTCAACCGTATTCATGCCCTTGCTCCTTCTGTTCCGCCCCTGGATCAGGGATTCAGGGGCCAGGTTTCAGTTCTTCAAGTTGATAAAAGCGGGCCGACAGCCAACGTAGCTGCCCACGTAAGACCGGCGGGTATTCAAATACAGGGCCGCCAATCCCGCGCTCGCACCGTCGCTCCAGTAGCCGCCCCGGATCGGCAAACGCTCTCCGTAGTTTCGGACCCAAATGGGACCGTCTGTTTCCATATAGATTGGAGTAGCGGAGGGAAAGATTAACAACTGGGCCAGTTTTTCAAGTTCCGTTTGGGTAAAATCCAACGGGGTTCTTCCCGCGCCGATGAAGTGTTCCAGTTGGGAAATGGGGTCAAGACACGTTCGCCCATCATCACGTTCGTCTTCTATCCCCTTTGGGTCCGGCTCCGAATAATGAGTAATTTCCTTGCATAGCTGCGGCTTGCCGTCAATATCATCAAAGAAAATGCCCATGGAGGGCCATTCGCTTTCCGGCAGTTCAAAATTGTTGTCGCCGGGGGTAAAAATTTCCCCGTTCACGATTTTCAAACCATCTACCCAGTCCCACCATTCTTTCTCAAAATGGCGGATCCGATTCTTGACCAGGTGCATGACAAGGGCGGCGTACTCCCAGTTGGAAAGCAAATGCCAGCCCTTGCCCTTTTTGGTACACGCTTCCCGTGCTTCATTAAATTTGACGCTACGGGTTGCCCGTTCACCGGGAATGGAATAGGCCCGCCCGTCAATAATCGTGGCGTTTGCCTGGCCGATAAAAATTTCATCAACCTCTTTTTCGTTTACCACAAAGGCGGGATGTACGCCCCGACCAAGACTTGAATCAATGGTCTCTACCTTGAAACGGGGAACCCGCAGCATAAAGGAGGGGATACCGGTATCATCATAGAGTACCGTAACCGTCCCATCCGTTTGCTTCTCCACGGTTTTACGTAGGGTATCCTGGATGTAAACCGTAGGGGTTTTTTCTTTAATCTCACTCATAATTACTTTCTCCTTACATATAGGTTCAAAATAAATTTCCGAGTGATCGGAAATTGGGAACGGTGGGATTTGAACCCACGGGGATCGGCGTACTATGCGTCGAACCTCTACCCGGCCATAGCACCAGTTCAGCATTAAGCCGCTCTGCCACGTTCCCGAAAATCCCGGAGGCCATGGACATGAAAGCCGTCAAGGGAGGGCGGTAATTCCCTCCGGTCCTCTGCCGAGAATACCCTTTAGAAATTGTGGCCGCAAATCCCATTACCTTTTTCACAGGCGGCCACGTCTGGTTACTCAAGGCCCCCATTTCCCCATGAATGGGTAAGTTATCCAGATCCTTGTCCCTGGCAAGCAGGCGGCGACTTCCGCCATTACGCTGTTATAGTGGGTTTACCCGCCCCGACCGGGAATCGAACCCGAATTAACGGATCGACAATCCGTTGTCATAACCACTAGACCACCGGGGCATTGCCCATTGTTGCGGAGATGGGCGCTCCCTTGGGGCTACTTTGCCTTGGCAGCCCGTCCCCCCTTTTTTGCCTTCCCATCGGCAATTGGCTTTGCGGGTTTCTTCGTGTTGTTCTTGGGGGCCGGTTTCCCTCCGCTCGGTTTCTTTGCCATAACAACCTCCTATCAATAGCATTTCACCGGGAATAATGGCCCGGCTCCACTTTAGAAGGGGTGGCCCGAATTGAACGGAAAAATCAGGTTGCGATCCTGATCGCCCCTCCGGGTTACAAGCCCGGCGCTCTCACCATTGAGAGCTTCACCCCCACGCCGGGGCAGTAAACCGCCCCGGTATTGTTTATATGATTGCCAGGCTGTCCATGGCCCAGTTCCATGTGCTAGGCATCCGGTAATTTTGTATGACACCGGGATTGGTTTTTACTTTATATTGGTTCCCGGTATCAGGGATAAAGCCGTATGGGGTGTCCTTCGATCCATTAAGGAGGGCAATCACCTCCGCCTGAAGGTTTCCCCATATATTACTGTTAAGCAATAATAGCGACCTCCAATTCACCCAGTTCCTTTTTCAGGAAGTCCTTGATGGTCTGGACCGCCGTATTCCGCCAGCGGCCCCCGTCAGCCTCGTAGAGGCAAACGCCCACAATGTGTTCCTCTGTGTCAATCAGTTTCAGCCGCAAAAGGAAATCGCTTGTAGGCTGTTCAACATCCCGGAAAGTCCGGTAAGGCTTCAGGGCAACGATTTTCGGGGCGCTTTCATTTTGGGTAAGAGCACCGGACACACCCTTTTTGACGGCGGCAATCTGGGTTACACCGTCATCAGCAAGTTCAAACTGTGCCCCGCCCGTCACGCTGGAAACGAATTTGATAAGCCGTTCCCGGTCTTTGGAATCTTCAAAGAGGGAATTCAGGTGTACGACAAAGGATTCGACCTGTTCATACTGCCCAAATTGGTAGGTTTGCAGACCTTTGTCCAGAGATACTACGGAGATCAGATCCCGGTCCTTGTCTTTGCCATTCAGGGCGGAATAGAGGGACACTTCACCGGGATTCTCCACCACGATAATGTGATTTTTCAGTTCCAGCTTGTCCACATTGGCCTTGAAGTAATCCACAAACCCGGTGAGGGTATGCAGACCAATCTTGTCCGGCCTGGGTTCGTAGAAAATCGGTTTGATGTTCCCATTGGCATCCCGCCCGAATTTCTGGCCGTCCACGTCGATGAACATTGACCGATCAATAATACGTTCTAAGGTTTTAACGCTTTCCCCATCCACTTTTAAGCCTCCTGTTGTTTAGGAAAATGCACAAGACCGCCGTCTTTTTCCGATTCTTCCCCGTCAAAGTCAAGGTTTTTCTGGTTCGGATCAAAGGCGTAAGCCTGCGCCTCGCCATTTTCGACCCCGATAACAATAGAAGCCTCATGGGGTACAATATTGGCAAGACTTGCGGTAACTGAAACGCTCGTAGAAGCGTTCCGCCGATCCTTTGCGGGTTTGACGGCGATTTCAATTTTCACCTTCCGTACCGCATCGGGTTTTGTGTTGGGATCCTGTATGTTGTTGAGTAGCCTGCGCCATTCAGCTTCAAACAGGTCAATAACTGCCCCTGAATTCAGGGTTTCCAATGTAACTTGCTGATAATCCAA
>JAIROE010000347.1 GCA_031257715.1 Treponema sp.
CTGCCGGTGGCGGTGGGCTTTGGCATCCACAGCCCGGCCCAGGCCGCGGAGATAGGCAGGTGCGCCGACGGTATCATCGTGGGAAGCGCCATTGTAAAAATCATCGAGGAGTATGGGGCCGGGGCGGGACCGTATATCTACGACTATGTGCGGGAAATGAAGGAGGCCGTCCGGGGCGTATAGGGCCGCGGTATCTTTTCCGTATATCGCCGGGATTTTTGTTTAATTTTAATGTCCGTTCATTTAAGGATGGTATACGCCGAATAACAGGGAATGGGGCAATAGCCCCTCCTTTAACAAGATGGAGGTATAACTATGCGAAAATTTACCATTGGGCTGCTTGTACTCGTCTGTTTGTTCTCTGCCGCCGGCTGTGTTTCTACCGGAAAAACGGCGCAGGAGATTCGCTGGACGCAGCATAAAGACCTGAGCTACGGCCCCCACGAGCGGAATTTGGTGGACATTTCACTGCCCGATGAGGCGGCAAACGAAGGCGTGATCCTCTTTATCCACGGCGGGATATGGATGCTCGGCGGCAAGGAAAACTGTCCGGTTTTCCTTGATACTTTCCGGAACAGGTTCATCGTCGCGTCCATGAGCCACCGGTACATTGACGAAACCACCCACATAAACGATCTGGAGGATGATGTGGCCGCCGCCGTTGCCTGTATACGGGAATTCGCCGTGCGGAACAATGCGGATCCGGGGAAATTGATCATCATGGGGCATTCTTCCGGCGCGCATCTTTCGATGCTCTACGCCTACAAACAGCACGAAACCAGTCCGATACCGGTAGCATTCTGCGTAGACATGGCGGGTCCGTCGGATCTGGGCGATATTGCCTTTCTCTACAACTTCAGGAAAATGGGGTGGGAAAAGTTCTTTTTTCAGTTGGCGGAAAAAGCCGCCGGATACCATATTGCGGACGGCGATATTACCGCCGAGGGATACAGCGAAACCGGCAAAAAAGTTCTGGCGGACATTTCCCCGATCTCTTTTGTCACGGCCGGCAGCCCCCCTACTATTATTGTACACGATGTCGCGGATAACATAGTCCCCTACGCGAATTCGGCGGCCCTGAACAGCGTGTTCAATGTGTACGGGGTTGACCATTATTTTATGGCCTCGTACTCCGGTATCGGCCATGTTCTGGGAGCCCAAACAACCAGGGGGAACAGATTGCGCTATGACAAAACTTTGTCGTCCTGGATTGTCAGGGTAATGAATGAATATATAGAGAAGTATTGTAACTAGACCCGCCTGCGGGGGATAGCTCGAATGGCGCAACGCGGGCACTTGTGAATAATCCTTTCTATCGGTATAATCCTGTCTATGGTCGTTGTATTTCTTTTCCCATTTCGTGTCCACGGGCGTAACAAGCCGGGATTCCGGTCCGGGATCGATCTTATACCATGTTAGACTTTGAAGTTGAGCTTAACAAACTGCTTTCCCGTGAAACCGGCGCGCTTCCCCAAAGCGAATTTGCGGAACTTGCGGAGGCGGGACAGAAGTTTCTGGCGGAACTTAACAAAAAGCAAACGGATGTTTCCCTGCAGATCGAAGAAATCTACGATCTGGTAAAGGAGCAGGATACCCGGGATTTGCGGGAGACGATAAACGCCGAAAAAACCAGGGCAAACCAACTGGTCTTTGCGGCGATAAGTCTTTCCGACCTGCTCGAAGATTTTTACGCCTACGCGAGGCAGAGCGGGAGCGGGGAATTAATGCATCAGGCAAAGCTGCTGTGGGAAAATGCCGGCGGTATCCTTTCGGGCCGCGGTATACTCCGTTTTGGGGAGGAGGGGCAGCTCCTGAACCCGCAAATTCATACGGTCAAGGCAGGCGTTGAATCGCCGCTGCCCCGCGAACTGGTTGTCCAGGTGCTTCAGAGCGGCTACCTGTACCAAAATACCCTTCTGCGAAAGGCCGCGGTAGTGATAAGCCGGGGGCAGAACGGTACCGGCAATGGAGATGAAAATAGAGATGGAGACGGCAATGGAGAAGATAGAATCGAAAATCAAAGCAGTATAAGTAATAGTGAGTATCGCTAAAAACTCCGGTTTTAAGGGATCCTCTGATAATACAGGTAAAGGAGAACAGATCGAATGAGCAGGATAGTAGGTATAGATTTAGGAACATCCACATCGGAAATCGGCTGTGTTGTTGACGGTACGCCGAAAATTCTTCCCAACTCCCAGGGAAAACTGGTTACCCCTTCGGTTGTACATATTGGGGAGGATGGCACGATTCTTGTAGGCGAAGAAGCCGCGGAATATCTTTTTACCCGGCCTGAATGTACTTTTATGGAGGTCAAACGCCTCACCGGCAGCGCTGAAAAACTCAAGGCCCACGGCAGGGAGTACGCGCCGGAAGAGATTCAGGCCATGCTCCTGGGCTACCTGGTCCGCTGCGCGGAAACCTTTCTGAAAGAAAAGATTGACCGCGCCGTGATCACCGTGCCGGCTTATTTTACCGATGTACAGCGGCGGGCAACGGCGAAAGCGGGGGAACTTGCGGGCCTGAATGTGGAGCGC
>JAIROE010000092.1 GCA_031257715.1 Treponema sp.
AGGCGAAGAAGGTTGCGGACCGTATGATTAACATTGCGGGCCAGTTTCTCAACCTCAAGGTGGATTATCTGGGCTTTATTTTTGACGATCCGGTCGTCTCCCAGGCGGTACTCAAACAGAAGCCCTTTACGGTCATCGATCCGAGGTGCAAGGCAAGTATCTGCGTTCAGCATATCGTAAACCGCATGGAAAAGAGCGAACTCCGCGAAACAGGCGGTTTCGGCAATGTCTTGAAGCGCATCTTCGGCGGATGGTAGGAGGGGGCGTGTTCAATCTCAGGTGGTGCGGAATCGCGGGGGGCGGGGCTTTTCTGCTTTCCTTTCTGGTGGCGCTCATAAGCGGCGCCGGATTTCCTGCGCTGCTCATGCGCCCGCTCCTGTTCGGCGTGGCCTTCTTTGTACTGGCGGGGGGGATCTGGCTGCTTGTCAACCGCTTTGTCCCTGATCTCCTCTCCTCCGGCGAGGAAGAGGCGGGGGATGTCCCCGGTTCCCGTGTGGATATTTCCGTCGGCGACGACATCCGGCCGGCCGGGGGCGGGGCCCTTCCTTCTGCCGGTGCGGAGGAGGATGTGGGTAATATTGCGGAGCTTTTAAGCGGCGGAAGCGGCGCGGGAAGCGTTCCGCCGGGCGCGTCCAGGGAAAAATCACCGGGTCTGGACCAGAACGGCGAAGGCGGCTATACTGAAAGGGAGAGGGATGCGGCGCAGGGAGACGTTCCTGTATTTTCCGCCGCCCCGAAAAGCGCGAAATCGGCCGCGGCCGTTCCTTCGTCCGCTTCGGCGGACGCCCTTCCGGATTTGGATTCCATGGCGGAGGCTTTTTTGTCCAGGCCGGAACCGGCCGCGGAGAGCCTGAAAGACGCCGCCGAATCCCGGAATACCGCCGGGGCGGATTCCTGGAGCGGAGTCGGGCCCCTTTCCGGCGAGAGTGAAGCCGTTCCGCCGGTGGAACGGCGGAGGACAAGCGGCAAGGGACAGAGCATGGGGGGGGATTTTAACCCCAAAGATTTAGCCTCGGCCATGAGGACGCTATTATCAAAGGATTAAAGGATCGTTATGGCGCTTCCTGAGCAAAAAACAGAAGAAGAACTTTGGCTGGAATACCGCAAAACGGGCGATCCGGCAATCAGGGAAGCATTTATCAAACAATACGCCCCGCTTGTAAAATACGTGGCGGGCAAGGTTGCCATGGGCATGCCCCATAATGTGGAATTTGATGACCTTGTGGGTTTCGGCGTATTCGGCCTTATTGACGCCATCGACAAATTCGATCCCGACAAGCAGGTGAAGTTCAAAACTTACGCCGTAACCCGGATCAGGGGGGCCATTTTTGACGAACTGCGGTCCATCGACTGGGTTCCCCGTTCCGTGCGCCAGAAAACCCGCGAGGTTGAGGACGCCATAGGTTCGCTGGAAGCCCAACTGGGAAGAATGGCCACGGACCAGGAAATAGCCGGTTCCCTGGGCATGAACGAGGAAGAGTACCTTAAAACCATCCAGAAAATCTCCGTGACGTCGATAATCTCCATTGACGACGTGTGGTATTCCGGAGACGAAAACGACAAGGTCTCCATCAGGGACAGCATCGAATCCCCCTCCAGCCTTAACCCCGATGTCATGGTGGAAAAAGACGAGATCAGGCGGGTGATCGTCGATGCCATCAACGAACTTCCCGACAAGGAAAAGAAGATCCTGGTGCTCTATTACTACGAGGATCTTACCCTCAAGGAGATAGGTCAGGTGCTGGAAGTAACCGAATCCCGGGTGTCCCAACTGCATACCAAGGCCATATTGAGGCTCCGTTCCAAATTGACCAATATTCGCAAAGGCATTGTATAGGCCATGGTTGACTTTGTCCGGCTGCAGCATATCATCAAGGAACAGTTGGATCGTGATCGCGCCATACGCATCGTCGAGGCTAGGGGCCCCACGCTGGAAATGGCCGTCTCGGAAGCGTCTACCCTTCTTGACGTTCCTGTGAGGCGGCTTGAATACGAAGTTTCCGAAAGGGGTTCCGCCGGTTTTCTTGGGACGGGAAAAAAAGACTGGGCGATACGGGCCTATGAAAGGATATACGCAAAGAAAGACAGGGACGGCGGCGAATTGTCCGGGGATGACGCGGAGTACAGCGCCCCGGTTGTCGAGGACAAGGACGGTGAGGCATATATTCACCTCAGCGCCGACGGCGCCTTCCTCAAGGTAGTTCCCCCGAAAGGAAAGGGCAAACGGGCGGCGGATTCCCGCGCGGTGCAGGCCCTGCAGGGCCGGGGCGTTGAAAACGTGGACGAGGCGCTTGTCGCCAAAGTGGTCAGGGACGCGGCGGGGACATACCTCAAGGTAGGCGATTTCCAGCACCGGCCGGTGAACGACAGCATTGTAAGCGTGGAAATATCCGACGGGAGATGAAGGCTTTTATACGGGTAACGCCTCCCGGCATAGGCGGCTGCGATCTTTCGGTGGAAACCTATCTTTCGTTCCTCCGGAACAACAAGGTCATATACGGCGTCAACGAGGAATTCCTCCGTGATTTTGCCGACAAGCCTGTTTACCGGGAGCCCGTTCTTGTCGCCGAGGGAAGCCGTCCCGTCGACGGAAGGGATGCCTATATCCAGTACAATTTTGAAACCGATCAGAGCAAGGTGCGGCTTCGGGAAGGAAGCAACGGCCGGGTGGATTTCAAGGAGCTCAACATCATTCAGAATGTTGTAGAAAACCAGCCGCTGGCAAAGAAAATACCCGCCGAAAACGGAACGGTCGGACGGACCGTCACCGGCAAGGTTATCCCGGCCAAAAACGGAAAGGAAACGAACCTGCCTGTCGGAAAGAATGTGCATGTCGGCGAAGACGGCGTCACCATCATCGCGGACATCAACGGGCAAGTCGTGGTGGTGAGCGGCAAGATAAACGTCGAGCCTGTGTACACCGTTCAGGGGGACGTGAACCTGAAAACGGGAAACATCATATTCCTCGGTACGGTGATCATTACCGGAAACGTGGAAGACGGCTTTTCCGTCAAGGCTGCCGGCAATATCGAAGTAAACGGCACGGTGGAAAAGGCCGAGCTTGACGCCGAAGGGGACATCATCGTCCACCAGGGGATCACCGGAAAAAGCGGGGGCCTTGTCCGTGCGGGGCGGTCCATCTGGGCGCGGTTCATCGAGAACGCCGTTGTGGAATCGGGAAACATGGTTGTGGTCTCCGACGGGATCATCAATTCCCAGGTTGACGCCTTCAAGCGCATCATCTGCCAGGGCAAAAAGGCCCACATAGTCGGCGGGCGCCTTCGGGCTTCCGAGGAGATCAACGCCAAGGTTTTGGGCAGCGCAACGAGCGGTACCGAAACGATCCTTGAGGTGGGCTTCGATCCCAAGAGCAAGGAAGAACTTGAAAAACTGACCGCGGCAAAGGAAACGGCGGAAAAACAATTGGAGGAAACACAGCTTAACCTGCAGACCCTCATCAACATCAAAAAACAGCGGAAGTCCCTGCCTGAGGACAAGGAGGCCTACATGAAAGAGCTCATGGACAGGCGGCAGTTCCTTATGGGTGACATAAAAAAAGCCGATGAGGGCATACGGAAGGTGCAGGAATTCCTCAATACACTGCGGACCAGGGGGAAGGTTTCCGCCTCGTCCAAGGTATACCCCGGCGTGAAGATCCTCATCCGCGACGCCAGGGATGATGTGCGCACCGAATACCGGTCGGTCACCTTTATTCTTGAAAACGGACTGATAAGGGTTACCAAGTACGAAGAGCCGGACGAAAGCATAAAGAAGGGCCCCGATGGCTATACAGCCAATTGATCTTCAGACGCTCTTTACCCAGCTTGACAAGGTGGCGAAGAATCACGCCTCCCAGCGCGAGGGGATTGCCATTCAGGAGGCCATTCAGGGGATTGAGATCCAGAAAAAAACCGAGGAACACATACAGGAAGTCAACGAGGCGCAGAACGAAGGGGAATCCGAGCGTGTAAGCGACA
>JAIROE010000061.1 GCA_031257715.1 Treponema sp.
CGGGCCTGAAAGCCGTGTACCTTGCCCCTTCTGCGGAATTGGCTGCCGAAGCGCCGGATGAGTTCGCTTCTGTTTGGGATACAAAATATCCGATGATTGCGAAGTCCTGGCGCAGCCACCGGAACGAGGTCATTCCTTTTTTCAAGTTTTCCCCTGAAATCAGGAAGGCGGTCTATACGGCCAATGCCATTGAGCCGGTTAACGACTCGAGCCAAAAAGTCATCAAACACCGGCAGTCGTTTCCGAATGACGAGGCTGCGATGAAGCTGATATTTATGGGCTTGAAAAACATTGCAAGAAAATGGACAATGCCGATACGGGATTGGGGCGCGGCCCTTAATCAATTTGCCATCATTTACGGGGAAGACAGAGTCCCCCTATGATTTACCGTTTACACAAAAATCGTTACATGTTCCGTTATTCCGCTTCAACAGCGGCCCTTTTTGCTGAAATATCCTCCAAATTAACTTCTTTTACCGAAAATATTGTGGTATAATTAATCATGATGGTTCGTTCTTTTTTTGTGCTGCCGTGGAGTGTTCATATTGACAGTCAGACGTCGTTTATGCCGGAGATGGGTAATTTCTTTTTTATCGCTTTGGCCCTTACTCCGCTGGTGTTCTTTTCCGCACAGCCGTTGATCGTTTTTTTCAGAAAAAAAGGCAGGGGATACGCCCTGTACGAAAACAGCAGGGTGGGGGCGGCTCTTTCGGGCCTGTTTTTGATTGCCGGAATAGTCATTGACCTGATTTTACCCTCAAACGCCGTTTTGGCCGTCGTTTCGTATTGTCTGGAAGGCCTGGGGCTCGCGGCTTTTGAGCTTTTCTTTTTTCTTACCCTGTATTATACGGTATATGAGGAAGAAATAGGCCGCTTCCTTATTGCGCCTCTGGGGGTGGCGGGGTTTTTGGCCGTCCTCCTCCCGGTTATCTTTAATTTCCCGTCGTCCTGGTTTCTGGGGGGGTTTTCGTTCCTGCTTTTGATCGTCATGATGATCCTGCTTTTTCCCGCAGGAAATTGTGCCCGCGGCGTGTTCCGGCCGGCGCCGGCGCATACAGGGGGACCGGTTCCCGTAAAAAAGCCCGTGCACCGGGTGGAATGTCTTGCCGCCGAAGTGGAGCTTCTGCTTGTCGCGCTGTCCTTCTTTGTTTCCGTCGCGGGCCTTGGGGTCTTTCTCTGGGCGGCCCCGCTCGTGTTTTTTCTGATGCACGGCGAAAGGCTTTTTGCGCGGTTTGAAAATGCCAAAAAGACAAAGGAACTTGAAGCCGCGGCGGCCCTGTCCATCGCGGACGGGGACGGTTCCGGCGCCCCTTTTGAGGCCGCGGCCGGCGCTTCCGCCGGCAGTGCGCCCGTCGCGGATGCCGGCGGCGCCCCGGAGCGGGATGCCCCGGAAGGCGGCGGCGGGGGTGAGGCCGTTCTGGAAAGCGTTGACGACGGCACGGAGGATCTGCCGGTTCTGGAGGGGGCCGACGATACGGCGGCGGTCGGCAAATTGCTGAACCCCTTTGTCCCCAAGGAATTTCTTAACATCATCGGCAAGGAAAACGTCAGGGATCTCCGCCTGAGCGATCACGCGGAACGGGAAATGACGATCTTCTTTTCCGATATCCGGGATTTTACTTCCCTTCTTGAAAGCCTCACTCCCGAGCAGAGCATCAACTTCATCAATTCATACCTTACCCGCATTGTGCCGGTCATCGAGGCCCACGGGGGGTTTGTAGACAAGTATATCGGGGATGCCATCATGGCCCTGTTTCCCCAGAAAAACGGCCCGGACAAGGCTGTGCAGTCGGCCATCGAGATTCAGAAGAAACTTGTGGAGTACAACGAGCAGAGAAAAAAATACAACTACAGGCCCATTTCAATGGGCATAGGGATTCATACGGGCAATGTAATGCTGGGCGTCGTGGGAATCTACACGAGGATGCAGAATACGGTTTTTTCCGACTCGGTAAATCTTGCCAGCCGCGTCGAGACCCTTACCAAAGCGTTCAAGATTTCAGTCGCCATAAGCGGCCAGACCTTCCAGAAACTGGAAGATTCGGGATCGTACAAATACCGCTTTCTCGGGAAGGTCCGGGTAAAGGGAAAGGGGGAGCCGACAAGCGTGTTTGAAATAATCGACGAAACGGAAAAGACCGTCCTTGAAAAGAAGATGCAGACCGACCGTTTTTTCCAGGATGGGCTCATGAGTTTCATGCAGAAGAAATACGAAGAAGCCCTGGATGATTTTGAAAAGGTGCTCGGGATACTGCCCGACGACGAGGCGTCCATTCTTTACAGGGAAACCTGCAGGGAAAGAATTCTCATGTCCGCCCTGTCCATCGAAAAAAGAAACCCGGACGCGCGTCCGGCCGCCTCATGAAAAACCGGATGGAAATACCGGAACTCTTCCGGCGTATCAGGAACGCCCGTCACGCCGTCGCCCTTACCGGGGCCGGGGTAAGCACCCTTTCGGGGATACGGGATTTTCGGGGTAAAAACGGCCTTTACAACGACGGGGACGCCGAAAAAATTTTTGACATTGATTATTTCATGAAGGATCCGTCATTTTATTACAGCCGCGCGGGTTCCTTTATCTACAACATCAACGAAAAAGAGCCGTCCGTTGTGCATACCGTCCTTGGGACCATGGAAAAGCGGGGACTCATCAAGGCGGTCATTACCCAGAACATCGATCTGCTTCACCAGAAAGGGGGAAGTGTAAAGGTCATTGAGGTTCACGGTTCCCCCCGTGTTCATTACTGCCTTCGCTGCGCCGGGGTGCGTGTGGATTTTGAGGAAGCCGCCGCCATCGTGAGGGCCGGGGGGCTTCCCTCGTGTTCCCGCTGCGGCAGGGCGCTTAAACCCGCGATCACTTTCTTTGGCGAAAGCCTTCCTGCCGGCGCGCTTCGTGAGGCCGGAGAGGAGGCGCAGAACGCCGACCTCATGCTGGTACTGGGAACGAGCCTTACCGTTTATCCCGCCGCCTCGCTTCCCGATTACACGCTTCGAAACGGCGGCGAAGCGGTCATTGTCAACGATATGCCCACTCCCCTTGACGGACGGGCGCTGGCGCGTTTTGAGGATTTGGGGACGGTCTTCGGGGAACTGGAACAACTGCTTGGCGCGTAAGGCGGCGCTTCTGTCCGGCGTATCTTCACAAAAGACCTTTTATGTGGTATATGTCACAACAATATTTTACCGGAAGGAGCGGAGGTGTTCATGAAAAAGAAAATGGTGATTTTCGTGGCGGGCGTTTTTTGCTTGTTCTTTTTGACGGGAAGGCCCCTTGAGGCCCAGACGGAAATTTCCACGCTCAGGGGCATGAGCCTTAACGGGGCGGCGGGGCTGTATGCCATTCCTACCGCCCGTATCGGGTGGGAAAAGGACGCCGATGTGGGGATTGACATCGGCTCCTCGTATAATTTCGTTTCCAGAAATCCCATGATCAAGATGGGGATAAGCCTTTTTCACTGGGTTGAAATTACCGGCGCCGCCGATCTTCAGCCGAAGACAGCCGGCAGATCCAATATAGACGGCATACTCGGCGCGAAGCTTCAATTCCCCACGACAAAGACAGCCCTGGCAATCGGCGGGAACGTTCAGTTTTTAAGAAAAGCCGGCGGTTATTTCAGGGCGGCGTATGTGAACGGCTGGCCTTCGCCTGAATATGTTTCCGGCGGCTATTCCACCGCGGGCCAGATCTACGGAGCGGCGACGTACGGCGGCGAGTTCTTTTCATGGCCCGCGGAAACCACCTTCGTATTGGGGTATACCTTTGTGAAGGGAAACGGGGGTAACATTGATTACGGCATGGGATTTGACCTTATGCTGCTGCCCGACATTTTCCAGCGTTTCGTACACTGGATTGTGGATTTTTCAAATTTCTCTTACAGCGCGCAGGCGCTGGGAACCGACCCGTCGTTCCGCGGCAGCCTTAATACCGGCATCCGGGTGGATCTTGCCGCCATTCCCGCCCTCGCCCGGTTCAAGTTCAACATTGATATTACGCTTCTTGATATTCTTGACGAAGACAGAAGCGTTGTCATCGGACTGGTTTTCGGCCTGCCCCTGAAACGTTAGGGCGGCGCGCCGGGGGAAAGCCGCGCGAGGGCGCGGTCAACCCTTTCGAGTGATTTTTCCGCCCCGAGTATCCTGATGCTTCCCGCGAGCGGCGGACTTACCCGGCAGCCCGTTATCGCCGCGCGGAGCGGCGTCATGAGATCTCCCAATTTTACATCCCGCCTTTCCGCCTCTTCCCTGATGAACGCTTCCGCCGCCTCACCGGTTTCGGCCCCTGCCGCACCCGGTATGAGTTCCCGCCCCATCCTTAAAAGTTCCAGCGCGGTCCCGAGGTCTGATTTTTTGGGGATGAAAGAGGCGGCTTCGGGTACGGAAGGTTCGGCAAAGAGATAATGGAGCTTTTCGGCGGCCTGGGCGGGAAAGCTTATCCGCTCCCTTACAAGGGGCATGGCGGCGGTAAAGACCGCCTCCTGTGCTTCGGAAGGGGCCTTTCCCGCTTCCCCAAAGAGCCCCGCTTCCACCGCCGCGGGCAGGCAGAACAGGGCAAGTTCCTCCGCGCTTTTCATCCTGATGTACTGTTCGTTGTACCACTGGAGTTTCCTGTAATCAAAAACCGCCGGCGCCTTGTTGAGTTTTTCAAGGCTGAAATTCGCCGCCAGTTCTTCCATTGTGTACAGGTCCTTTCCTTCGACATAGGAAGCGCCCAGAAGGGCGACGTAGTTGATGAGTGCTTCGGGGAGGTAGCCCTCCCGCCGGAATTCGTCAATACCGGCCGCGCCATGGCGCTTGGACAGTTTCTTGCCGTCGCTTCCCATTACCATGGGAAGATGACAGAACAGGGGAGCCTCCCAGCCGAACGCGGCGTACATGACGGCGTGCAGGGGGGTGGATGAAAGCCACTCCTGCGCCCTCATGACATGGCTTATCCCCATGAGGTGATCATCCACTACATTGGCAAGGTGGTAGGTAGGAAACCCGTCGGATTTAAGGAGCACCGGATCGGGGTTGACGTCGTCATTTTTCCATTCGATGTCCCCAAGGAGGCTGTCGTGAAAACGGGTGCTTTCGCCCAGGGGAATTTTGAGCCGTATGGTATGGGCTTCCCCCCCGGCGGCGCGCCTTGCCGCTTCTTCCGCCTCAAGAACGCGGCAGCGCCTGTCATAGCCCGTCTCCGGCCGGCGCGCCGCTTCCCGTTCCGCGCGGAGCCTTTCAAGGCGTTCAGCCGGGCAGAAACAGTAATAGGCCCTGCCGCGATTCACAAGTTCAAGCGCGTATTTCCTGTATAGTTCAAAACGCTCCGACTGCACATAGGGGCCCGCCTTCCCTCCGGTATCGGGGCCTTCGTCCCAGTGTACGCCGAGCCATGAAAAAGTGTCGTAGAGGTTTTCGGCAAAACGTTCGTCATAGCGGGTGCGGTCCGTATCTTCAAGGCGGAGTATCATTTTTCCCCCAAGGGAACGGGCAAACAGATAATTGAAAAGGGCGGTTCGTACCCCCCCTATGTGCTGCAGTCCCGTCGGGGAAGGCGCGTAACGGACTCGAATTTCCATGGGATTTACTATATCGTAAAGAACAAAGGCGGACAAGGAGAATCATATATGGCTGACAGTGCAAAGAAAACCCGGGGGCAGAGACTTGCGGACAGGCTTTTTTTTAATCCCAAAAACTGCTGGGACGGCATTGATAAAAAAACGGAGGGGGAAATAGAGGAATTTTCCCTTTCCTACAGGCGCTTTCTGGATTCAGGCAAGACCGAACGGGAATGCGCCGGTTTTGCCGAGGAGCTTTTGCGGAAAAGCGGTTTTACCCGTATTGAGGATTCAGGCGAAAGGAAGCTCAAAAGCGGCGCGAAGGTGTATCAGAATATCAGGGGGAAATCCATTGTATGCGCGGTTCTTGGAAAAAAACCGCCTGACGGAGGAATGAATATTCTGGGCGCCCATCTGGATTCGCCCCGCATCGATTTAAAACAGAATCCCCTCTACGAGGACAATGATTTTGCCCTCCTTGATACCCACTATTACGGCGGCATCAAAAAATACCAGTGGACCGCTGTGCCGCTTGCCATGCACGGGGTGATCATTGACGGGAAGGGCAGGAAAATCGATATCCGTGTCGGCGAGGATGAGGATGATCCGGTGTTTACCATTACCGATCTGCTGCCCCATCTTGCCCGGGAGCAGATGCAGAAAAAGGCGGCGGAAGTGGTTGAAGGGGAAGATCTGGATGTGCTTGCCGGTTCCCGTCCCTACCGTGACGATAAGGCGAAGGAGAAGGTAAAGCTCAATATCCTTTCCCTTCTGCATGAAAAATACGGTATTGCCGAAAGGGAACTTGCCGGCGCGGAAATTGAATTTGTCCCCGCTTTTAAGGCCCGCGATCTGGGAATGGACCGGAGCATGATAGGCGCCTATGGCCACGACGACCGCTGCTGCGCGTATCCTTCCCTCAGGGCCCTCCTCCTGCTTGCTTCGGAAAAAACCCCGCCCGAAAAAACCGCGGTCTGTTATTTATCCGACAAGGAAGAAACCGGTTCCTACGGGAATACCGGCGCACAGTCCCGTGCTTTTGAAAATTTTGCCGCCGCCCTCTGTGAGGCCGCAGGCACCGGGGCCGTATCCCGGCGCTGCTTCAACAATTCGGCCATGCTCTCCGCGGATGTAAACGCCGCCTTCGATCCCGCCTATGCCGGTGTCTTTGACAAAAAGAATTCGTCTTTCATGGGAAGGGGGCTGGTACTCTCCAAGTACACCGGCTCCGGGGGCAAGTTCGGCGCCAGCGACGCCAGCGCGGAATTCTGTTCCCGGGTGCAGGCCCTTATGGATAAAAACAATGTGAGTTGGCAGTTTGGGGAACTTGGAAAGGTAGACAAGGGCGGAGGAGGGACCATCGCCCTTCACGCGGCAAAACTGGGCATCGAGGTGCTGGACTGCGGCATCCCCGTGTTGTCAATGCACTCGCCTTTCGAGGTGATAAGCAAGGTGGATCTTTATACGGCCTACCGGGGTTATACCGCCTTTTTGCGCGAGGCGTGAAACACCCGGCGTAAGGCGCCCGTCCGGGTTTCACGATATCGAGATGAAATCAAGCGCTTTCCGGTAGAGTTTCCCCCAGTTTCCCCGCCTGTCAAGGCTGTCCGCATCGGAGGTGTAGTGCCTCGGGGCCAGGGTCTTTTTAAGCAGGGCAAGGTAATCTTTCCTGTCCATGTCCGTTCCCCCAAGACTTTCAAGATGCGGGGTGTTGACCTGGCAGTCTATGAAGGCAACGTCGTCCGCAAAAAGAATTTTCGCAAGAACAAGAAAGGCGGCTTTGGAGGCATTTGATTCCCGGCTGAACATGGATTCCCCTATGAAAACCCTTCCCAGCCGCACTCCGTAGCACCCGCCCGAAAGTTTTCCGTCCCGGTAGCTTTCCGCGGAATGGGCCCAGCCCAAATGGTGCAGTTCCGTATACGCGGCTATGATGTCGTCCGTTACCCAGGTTCCCCCCTGTCCCGGGCGGAAGGTTTCCGCGCAGCCCCGGATTACGGAGGGAAAGTCCCTGTCAAGGGCTATTTCAAAATCGCCCCTTTTGAGGATCTTCCGCATTGATTTTGAGACGTGAAGTTTTTCCGGGAAGATGAGGAAGCGGGGATCAGGCGACTGCCAGAGCACGGGATCTTCAGGGTTGTACCAGGGGAAAAGCCCCTGCTCATAGGCCGAAAGGAGCATCCCCGGCGAGAGGTTTCCCCCTGCGGCGATGACGCTGCCTGGACATTCTTCCGGAGGGGGGAAACGAAAACGATCGTATTCGCTCAAATAGGGAAAGGACGGATCCGGCCCGGCGGAAAATTTATTCCCGCTCAGAAGAGGGCCTCCGAGGGGCTTTTCTCGGGCGAATCGGGAACCCTGGAAGCGTTTAACACTTTCGACGTGACCGCTCCCGGCGAGGTGCAGGTTTCCTGTGTGGTGAGGATGTCGAGCCTGTATTCACCGTTGCGCCAGTCTATGCGGGCGGAACCCCCGGAACTGAGGGAGCCGAAGAGCACTTCGTCCACAAAGAAACCCTTGATCTTGTTTTCGATGACACGCCCCGCGTTGCGGGCGCCAAACTCCCTGCTGTAGCCTTCTTCGGCAAGATGTTCCACGCAGGCGGCGGTAATGTCAAGGCTCACCTTCTTTTCGGCAAGCTGTCTCTTGAACACGGCCAGTTCCTTTCTTATGATGGAGCTCATGACATCCCGCGAGAGATGCCCGAAGCGGACCACACCGTCAAGGCGGTTGCGGAATTCGGGGGTGAAGATCTTTTCCACGGCTCCGTCTACCGCCGATTCATCCACCACCCGGTCTCCGAAGCCGATGAGCCCCTTTCCTATTTCCCGCGCGCCCGCGTTGCTGGTCATGATGAGGATCACGTTTCTGAAATCAGCCTTTCTTCCGTTGTTATCGGTAAGCGTGGCGTAATCCATTATTTGAAGCAGTATGTTGTAAATATCAGGATGGGCCTTTTCTATTTCGTCAAGGAGCACTACGGAGTGGGGTTGTTTCCGTATCGCGTCGGTGAGGAGCCCGCCTTCTTCATAGCCCACATAGCCGGGGGGCGCTCCCACGAGGCGGGAAACGGTATGCTTCTCCTGATATTCGCTCATGTCGAAGCGGTGCATGGAGACGCCCAGTGTAGCGGCAAGAGAACGGGCTAATTCCGTCTTTCCTACGCCCGTCGGCCCCACGAAAAGGAAGTTTGCCACGGGTTTCCCCTCGGCCCTGAAGCCGGCGCGGGAACGCTTGACCGCCCTGACCACCGCGGCGACAGCCTCGTCCTGTCCGAAGATCTGTTCCCTGAGCCTGTCTTCAAGATTTTTAAGCCTGTCTTTTTCAGTTTCTCCGACGGAACGTTCCGGTATGCGGGCAATGCGGGAAACAACGGTCTCTATGAGGGAAAGCCCTATGTCTATGGGCACCTCGGCCTTTGTCTCCGCCTGTTCTTTCCCTTCGGCGATTTCGGAATCTCCCGGCCAGATATCAAGGACTGCTCCCGCAGACAACGGGCCCCTGCCGTATCCCGCCGCGTTTTTCCGCCCGGCTTCCTTCGTTTCTCCGGCCTTTTCCGTTTCTTTTTCCGTCCCGGCCTCCCTGTCCGCCTCGGCCTTTCTGTACGCTTCTATTCTCGCGTAGGCCCCGGCTTCGTCGATCACGTCTATGGCCTTGTCGGGAAGCCGCCTCTCGGTGATGTACTGGACCGAAAGCCGCACCGCCCCTTCCACCGCCTCGTCGCTGTAACGGACCTTGTGGTAGTCTTCATATTTGGATTTAAGCCCCTTGAGTATTTCGATGGCATCACTTTCGCCGGGCTCGTTGATGTCGATCTTCTGGAAACGCCGTGAAAGCGCCCGGTCCTTGTCAAAAAATTTGGTATATTCCTCGTGAGTGGTCGATCCTATGCAGCGTATCCTGCCCGAAGCCAGCGCCGGCTTGAGGAGGTTGGAAGCGTCAAGCGCCCCGCCTGAAACAGAACCCGCGCCTACGAGGGTATGGATCTCGTCGATGAAAAGAATGGATTTTTCCTTTTTGAGGATCTCCTCAACCACCCGCTTGACCCTGTCCTCAAAGTCTCCCCGGTATTTGGTTCCCGCCACGAGCGCTCCCATGTCGAGGGAATAAATGGAGAAGCCCCGGAGGGTTGGCGGCACGATGCCCTTGACGATGCGCTGGGCAAGCCCTTCGGTAATGGCCGTTTTCCCCACGCCCGAATCGCCCACGTGAACGGGGTTATTTTTGAGCCGTCTGCAGAGGACCTGAATGGTTCTTTCCAGCTCCGCTTCCCGGCCAATGACAGGCTCCAGCTTGTTTTCCCTTGCCAGGGCAGTCAGTTCCGTCGCGTAACGTTCAAGGGCGCTCCGTTTGCCGCTTCTTGTTTTCTGTATCAATTCGGGATCTTCTTCGGGATCCTTGAGCGGCGCTTCGCCAAAACCGCCGTTCTTTTGATTGCCGAAGGAAATATCCTCACCGTAACCGTGGGAAAGGACATTGAGAAGATCGAAACGCTTCACCCCCGCCTTGCGGAGGTAGTAAGCGCAGTAATTCCGTTCCTCATCAAACAGGGATACCAGAATGTCCGCCACGTCCAGTTTTTCTTTTTGTGAAGACTGGCTTTGAAAAACCGCCCGCTCTATGACGCTTTGAAAGCCCACCGTCTGGGACGGTTCGGAATTGTCGATGACCGGGACCTTCTGTTCAAAATAATTTTCCATTCCGTGTTTCAGCTGATCCAGGTTCGCACCGCAGGCAGTAAATATACCCTGGACTTCGTCGAATGCCAGGGAAGCGTAAAGGATGTGCTCGGGGGTAAGATACTCATGGTTCCGTATCTTTGCTTCGTTATATGCCGCATTAATGATAGCCTGAACATGGCCGGATATTTTCATGATTTCATCTCCGTATCTTCATTATGGTTATATGGTTTATATATTATAATATACCTATAATGTACAACAAAAAGCCTCCTTATTCCACTATACACCTCAGGGGATATTCGTACTGCCTGGCAAGGGCGTGAACCTCGTCGGCCTTGGTCCGGGCTATGTCCCAAGGGTACATACCCACAATTCCCTTTCCTTTCCGGTGGACATCCATCATGATGCGGTTGGCTTCCTCCCTGTTCTTGTGAAAAATCGACATGAGAACTTCCACAACAAAATCCATGGTGGTGTAGTTGTCGTTGAGCAGTATAACCCGGCAGTCTTCGGGTTCCTTGAGTTTTTCCCTTTTTTTTTCGGCTATATCGGTGCCGTTTCCCGCGAGGACAGCCATGCCGATACTATACCGGAAAACGGTGTAAAACTCAATGGACTTGTTCAAGAACCCGGTTGGTTCTTTCACAAGTCTCACAGATTTGGCGGAAGTTGTTCAATAACTGAAGTTATTGAACAACTCTAACGGAGGCTGTTCCAAAACTTCAGTTTTGAAACAAGCCCACCGTCCTATTCCCTTCCTCTCCCGCATCCGTTATACTGGCCCTGTGACCATTTTTTCATGGAATGTCAACGGCATACGGGCCGTACAGAAGAGGGGCTTTGTCGAGTGGGTCTTCGGGAGCGGCGCGGACATGATCTGCCTGCAGGAGACCAAAGCCCGGCCCGAACAGCTTTCGGAAGAACTCATCGGCCCCGGGCGTACCGGGGGAAAAAAGAAAACGGGGAAGTACCTGAGTTTCTGGGCAAGCGCAAAAAGGCCCGGTTATTCCGGGGTCGCCATTTACACCGGGATAAAGCCCCTTGATGTAAAGCCTTTGGGCATCAGGGAGTTTGACGACGAGGGGAGGGTGCTTCAGGCCGAATTTGAGGATTTTACCCTCATTTCCGCCTATTTCCCCAATTCGCAGGACACCGGCGCGAGGCTCCCCTACAAGCTTGATTTCTGTGCCGCCATTCTGGAACTGTGCAACACATGCGCCGCCCGGGGGCGGCATTTTGTGCTTTCCGGCGATTACAATATCGCCCATACGGCCATTGATCTTGCCCGGCCGAAGGAGAACGAGGGAAACGCCGGCTATCTGCCCGAGGAGCGCGCCTGGATGGATGCCTTTATTGCCGCGGGTCATGTGGATACGTTCCGTCATTTTCATCCCGGCGAAAAGGGCCATTACAGTTGGTGGTCTTACCGGGGCGGCGCGCGGGAGCGTAATGTGGGGTGGCGGCTGGATTACCATTGTGTGGACGGTGCCTTTCTGCCGCTGGTGCGGTCGTCGGTTATACGGAGCAGCGTTGAAGGTTCAGACCACTGTCCTGTGGAGCTGGAGCTGGGCCGCCGGCGGCCTTAGCCGGACGGGAAATATCGATGCGGATCAAATACAACGCGCCTGTGGTGCTGACTTTTACCTTTTTGTGCGCCGCCGTGATGGTTCTTTCCCAAACGGCGTTTGCGGGCCTCAACAGGGCATGGTTCATGGTTCCCGGCAGGGGCGGTTTTCACGCGGGGGATTTTCGCAGCTGGGTCACGGTGTTTACCCATGTACTGGGCCACGCCAACTGGACCCACCTCATCTCCAACTTTTCTTTTATCCTCCTCATAGGCCCCATTCTGGAAGAAAGTTACGGATCGCCGGGCCTGTTTTTTATGATGGTGATTACCGCCTTCGTCACCGGCATGCTCAACGCGTTTCTTTTCCGGGCCGGCCTCATGGGGGCGTCGGGGGTGGCCTTTATGATGATCCTCCTCATATCCTTTACCAATTTTTCGAAGGAAGAAATTCCCCTGACCTTTATTCTGATACTCATCCTCTATCTGGGACGGGAACTGGTTAGTTCATTCAACTCAAACAACATTTCCGAATTCGCCCATATTGCGGG
>JAIROE010000099.1 GCA_031257715.1 Treponema sp.
CTGGCCCTTGGCGTTTGATTTGATTCGGGTTAAAAAGTTGATGCCCAGGACCATGTCCTGGGAGGGGAACACGATGGTTTTGCCGTTGGCGGGGTTGAGAAGGTTCCGGGCGCTGAGCATCAATGTCCAACACTCTATCTGGGCCGCCTGGGTAAGGGGCACGTGAACCGCCATCTGGTCGCCGTCAAAGTCGGCGTTAAAGGCGTGACAGACTAAGGGGTGGAGTTTGATGGCCTTTCCTTCCACAAGGACGGGCTCAAAGGCCTGGATTCCCAGGCGGTGCAGGGTAGGCGCACGGTTGAGGAGTACCGGATGCTCTTTGACTACCTCGTCCAGTATGGCAAAGACTTCAGGGGTCTCGGCCTCAACCATCATCTTGGCTTTCTTGATATTGTAGACTACATCCTTGTCCACAAGCTTCTTCATAATAAAGGGCTTGAAGAGTTCCAGGGCCATTTTGGTAGGAAGGCCGCACTGCCACATCTTGAGATCGGGCCCGACGGTGATAACACTCCGGCCCGAATAGTCCACGCGCTTTCCAAGAAGATTCTGCCTGAAACGGCCCTGCTTCCCTTTCAACATGTCGCTGATCGACTTGAGGGGCCGGTTGCTCGCCCCCTTTACCACCCGCTTCTTTTTGGAATTATCGAAGAGGGCGTCCACCGCTTCCTGCAGCATACGCTTTTCGTTGCGTATGATGATGTCGGGCGCGTTGAGGGTTTGCAGCCGTTTGAGGCGGTTGTTCCGGTTGATCACCCGGCGGTAGAGATCGTTGAGATCGCTCGTAGCAAAGCGCCCGCCGTCAAGCTGGACCATGGGACGCAGTTCCGGCGGTATCACGGGAATTACGTCGAGTATCATCCATTCCGGTTTGTTGCTGGAATTACGGAAATTTTCAACGATGTCAATGCGTTTCAAGAGACGTTTGTCACTTTTCGCGCCTTTCTCTATCATTTTGGCCCGCAGTTCCACAGCAATCTGCTCGAGGTTGATATTCTCAAGAAGGGTTCTTACCGCTTCGGCGCCCATGCCGGCGGAAAAAGCCCCGCCGTAACGTTCCACCGCCTCGTAATACTCCTCTTCGGTAAGGAGCTGCATTTTTTTCAGGTCCGTATCCCCCGAATCAATGACCACGTATTTTTCGTAGTACAGCACCGACCGGAGGGCGGTCATGGGAAGATCCAGCAGGAGGCCCATGCGGCTGGGAACGGAACGGTAATACCAGATATGCGAAACCGGGGCGGCCAGTTCTATATGACCCATCCGTTCGCGGCGCACCTTGAAGTGGGTAACCTCGACGCCGCAGCGATCACAGATCACGCCCTTGTAGCGGATGGACTTGAACTTCCCGCAGTAACATTCCCACTCCTTGGTGGTGCCGAAAATCCGCTCGCAAAAGAGACCGTCTTTTTCGGGCCGGAGCGTCCGGTAATTGATCGTTTCCGGTTTTTTTACCTCGCCGTAGGACCATGCCCGTATCATGTCCGGAGAGGCCAGTTTTATCATGATCGAATCGAAATCCTGAATGTCCCGCATGTGTACTCCTGTTAAACCTAAAAATTGGAACCCGACTTTGTTATCAGCTCCTCATCCCGCTCGGTAAGCGGTATCTGTTTGCCCTTAAGGTCATAGATTGTAAGATCCAGCGCAAGCCCGCGGAGTTCCTGAACCAGAACGTTGAAGGATTCCGGTATTCCCGCCGTCGTGGAAGGCTCTCCCTTGACAATGGCCTCGTAAATTTTGGACCGGCCCGTCATGTCGTCCGACTTGATGGTAAGAAGTTCCTGCAGGGTATTGGCGGCGCCGTATGCTTCAAGCGCCCACACCTCCATTTCCCCAAGCCGCTGGCCGCCGAACTGGGCCTTGCCGCCCAATGGCTGCTGGGTCACGAGGGAATAAGGGCCGGTGGATCGTGCGTGCATCTTGTCGTCCACGAGGTGATGGAGCTTGAGGAAGTAGATCATCCCGCAGAAGATGGGATTCACAAAGGGCTCGCCCGTCCTGCCGTCCCTGAGTATGGTCTTGCTGGTAACCGGCAGCCCCGCTTCCCTGAGTTTTTCCTCTATCTGCTCCGTGGAAGGGGACTGAAACACCGGGGTCGAATACCATTCGTCCAGCGTGGAACCCGCCCATCCCAGTTCCGTTTCCAGAAGCTGGCCTATGTTCATGCGCGAAGGCACCCCCAGCGGGGTAAGGCAGAGATCCAGAGGGGTACCGTCTTCCATATACGGCATGTCTTCCTCGGGCAGGATGCGGGCAACGACGCCCTTGTTGCCGTGGCGGCCGGCCATCTTGTCGCCTTCACGGAGCTTGCGCTTTGTGGCGATGAGTACTTTGACCACTTCGTCGACACCGGGGTTAAGATCGTCCCCTTCAGTACGCTTGAGCCGCTGTATGTCGATGATGGTCCCCTCGATGCCGTGCGGTACCCGGAGGGAAGAATCCCGGACTTCTTTGGCCTTCTCGCCGAAAATCGAGTTAAGGAGCTTGAACTCGGGTGTGGTTTCCGTTTCACTCTTGGGGGTCACTTTCCCCACAAGAATGTCCCCGGAACGGACTTTAGCCCCCACCCGGATGATTCCTTCGGCGTCAAGGTTGTCAAGGCTTTTTTCGGAAGTATTGGGAATGTCGCGGGTTATCTTCTCCGGCCCCAGTTTGGTTTCCCGCACTTCGGTGAGGAACTCCTTGATGTGGATGGAGGTGAACATGTCGTCCTTTACCACCCGCTCCGAAATAAGGATCGAATCTTCATAGTTGTAACCGTTCCAGGGCATAAAACCCACGAGTATATTACGGCCCAGCGCCAGTTCGCCGTCCCTTGTGGCGGGCCCGTCGGCGATCACCTGGCCCGCGTTTATTTTTTCGCCCATTTTGACGATGGGCCGCTGATTGTAACAGGTATCCTGATTGGTACGCTGGAACTTCACCAGGCGGTACACGTCAAACCCTTCGGCGTTGGTTTCCGCAATGGGCTTCCCCGCTTTGGCGCCGGAAGCGGCTTCGGGCTTGATCACGACCTCGTGGGAAGTAACGCGGACCACCGTCCCGTTCCGTCTGGCCTTGACGAGCACCCCCGAATCGTAGGCGCACTTGCCTTCCATTCCCGTACCGACCCTTGGGGCCTCGGGGAATACCAGCGGTACCGCCTGTCTCTGCATGTTGGAACCCATGAGGGCGCGGTTGGCATCGTCGTGCTCCAGAAAGGGGATAAGGGACGCCGAAACAGAAATGATCTGTTTGGGCGAAACATCCAAGTACTGAATCTCCTCCGGAGTACGGGTGGTATAATCACCCTGACGGCGGCAGGATATCTGCTCGTCGGCAAAACTGCCGTTGTTATTGAGTTTCGCGGAAGCCTGCGCTATGTAGTAGCGGTCCTCATCCATGGCGGAAAGGTACTCGATGTCGCGCGTGGCAACCCCCTTTACCACCTTGCGGTACGGGGTTTCAAGGAATCCGTATTCGTTCACCCTGGTATAATTCGCCAGTGAGACGATAAGACCGATATTCGGACCCTCGGGGGTTTCTATGGGACACATACGGCCGTAATGGGTGTAGTGAACATCCCGCACCTCAAAACCCGCACGGTCACGGGAAAGCCCGCCGGGGCCCAGCGCGTTAAGCCTGCGCTTGTGGGTCAGCTCCGCGAGGGGATTCACCTGATCCATGAACTGGGAAAGCTGGCTGGAACCGAAGAATTCCTTGATCGCCGCCACGACCGGTTTTATGGAAATAAGATCCTGCGGCTTGATGGTGTCCGTTTCCTTAAGGCTCATCCGCTCTTTGGCAATACGCTCCATGCGGCTGAAGGCGGTCTTCATGGTGTTGGCCATGAGTTCCCCGACGGAACGCACCCGCCTGTTCCCCAGGTGATCGATGTCGTCTATATTTTCCTCGCCAACCCAGACCTGAATGAGGAATTTCATCGTGGCAATGATGTCCTGTTTGGTAAGGGTGAATTCGGTAAGGGGCGGTTTAAGGTCAAATTTCTTGTTAAGTTTGTAACGTCCCACTTTTCCAAGATCGTAACGGCGGCTGGTGAAGAACATCCCCATAAGATCCTTTTCCGCGGTTTCCACGGTGATCGTTTCGCCGGGCATGAGAACCGAATAAACCGCCGAAAGGGCGTCCTCCCGGGAAGGCTCGTCAAACTGGGCGTCTTCCCGGACGTACTTGATCTCCTCCCGGTCAAAACAATTAAGGAGCATTGGGGAATTGAGGGAGCCTTCCGCCTCAAAGTCGATAAGTTCCACGGATTCGATGCCGTTGGCAAGGAGTTCATCGACATTGTGGGGGTGGAGCTTCTCCCCGGCGCGGTACAGTTTCTTTTTACCGTGGTTTTCATCTTCCAGGCCGCCGCTCTTGCCTTCCTTCGTTTCTTTGGCGCTTTCTTTCGCGGTTTTGGCGCCGCCTCCCTTCGCGTCCCTGCCGGCGGGGGCTTCGCCGGATTTTTCACCGCTTTCGTTCACCCATACCGGAACGGCAAGAACGCAGCCGGACAGTTTTTCCCGCGTGTCCCTGTCGTCCTTTATTTTGACGATCCGGGTTTTATAGAACGCGTTGATGATGTCTTCGCGGGTCTCGTAACCCAGCGCCCTGAGGAAGATCGAGCCCAGAATGCGCTTTTTCCTGTCTATTTTGGCATAGATGAGTTCCCGCTTCTGATCGATTTCGAATTCCAGCCAGGAACCCCGGTACGGGATGATACGGGAAGAATAGATCCCTTTTTCATGGCTGAAAATAACTCCGGGGGAACGGTGAATCTGGGAGACCACAACCCGTTCGGCGCCGTTTATGATGAAAGTACCCCGCTCGGTCATGACGGGAATATCCCCCATGTAAATATCTTTCTGGCGTATTTCGCCTGTCTGCTGAAAGATAAGGTTAATCCGCGCCTTGAGAGACACCGCGTAGGTAAGGCCTTTCTGCTTGCAGTCCTGCTCGGAAAATTTAACGGCATCTTCGTCCATGGTGTAGTATTCATATTCCAGCACCATGTCGCCGTTGGGGCTTTCAACAGGAAAAGTATTCCTGAAAACTTCTTCAAGCCCCTGAATTTCAGGTTTTTCCCCCGCCCTGAGCTTTTCCCGCTGGAGAAACCGTTCATAGGAACAAAGCTGTATATCAATAAGATCCGGCAGTTCCATCACATCCTGTATGTCCTTGCCTACATAGATCCGCTTTACCGCCGTCTTCCCTTTTACCATTGATTTCCCCCATTCACTCCGCACTCATGAATAAAAGGATCCTCCAGAAACCCCGCCGGATTTCTGAAGGATTCCTCCCTTGAGAATTGAGACTGTGTATTTCCGGAATACCCGGACAAAACCAGGTTACTGAACGTCAACAGTGCCGCCGGCGGCGGTAACCTGTTCCTTGATTTTAGCGGCCTCTTCTTTGGAGATGCCTTCTTTAAGGGGCTTGGGCGCCCCTTCGACAAGGTCTTTGGCCTCCTTAAGCCCAAGGCCCGTAACCGCCCGGACTTCCTTGATAACCGCAATCTTCTTGGAATCGTCAAAAGCCTTAAGAATAACATTGAATTCGGTTTTCTCCTCCGCACTGTCTCCGCCGCCCGCGGCCGCGCCGGGAGCGGCGCCCGCCGCGGCCACCGCAACCGGGGCCGCCGCGGAAACGCCGAATTTCTCTTCCATTGCTTTTACCAGTTCCGAAACTTCCAGAACCGTCATGGATGAAATCGCCTCAAGAATCTGATCCGTTGAAAGGGCTGCCATATTATCTTCTCCTCAATCACATATTACGCGCCTCATACGATGCACGCCGGTTACCCGGAACAAGAGCCCGACAGGTCAGCAACCTTCATATACGAAGCCTGACGGGCTTTTCGCTTGTTACCTCAAACTGCCAATCTCACTCCTGCCCGCCGGTTTCCTTCTTCCTGTCGGCTACCGCCTTGACCGTCCGTACCAGCCGGCCGGGAATGTCGTTGAGGGCGGCGGCAAGGCTCCGGGCAGGGCCGTTCATCACCGACATGAGCATGGCTACAAGCTCCAGCCTGCCAGGCAGTTTCGAGAACGTCTCGGTCTGGGCCGCCGTATAGACCACATCCCCAATCAGAGCGCCTTTTACCCGCAGCGCCTGGGCTTCCTTCGCAAAGTCGAAAAGTATTTTCGCGGCCTCGTTGGGATCTTTGGGCGCGATAACCACCGCGGTGGGCCCCACAAGGTACGCCGACACGTCGGGAAGCTTGAGTTCTTCAAAGGCAAGGCGGGCAAAATTATTCTTGACTACCTTGTAACGGGCTTCCCTGGTCCGCAGATTTTTCCGCAGGGCGCTTATCTGCTCCACCGTCAACCCGCGGTAATCGGTAAAAATAAAATCCTTTGACGAACTGAAATTTTCCTTTAGTTCCCCAATAGCCCTGGTCTTGCTTTCCTGTATCTTTTTCGCGATTATCGCCATTTACTCCTCCTCAGTTTTCCCCGGCCCGGACGTTTACCCATATACCGGGACCCATGGTGGATGCCACCGAAACGGTGCGGATAAAATCGCCTTTGGCGTCGGCGGGACGTTTCCTTTCTATTTCGGATACCACGGTCCTGACATTCTCCGCTATTTTTTGACCATCCATGGAAACCTTTCCCACGGCAAGATGCACCACACCCGTCTTGTCGGCCCTGAATTCAACCCGGCCTTTCTTGAGTTCCGCGAGGGCGCCTTTAAGATCGAAAGTCACCGTGCCGGTTTTGGGATTCGGCATAAGCCCCTTGCGGCCCAGAACCATACCGAGCTTGCCGACATCTTTCATCATGTCCGGCGTCGCCACCGCAACATCAAAATCGGTCCAGCCGCCCCTGATCTTTTCGATAAGATCATCGG
>JAIROE010000117.1 GCA_031257715.1 Treponema sp.
CAAAAAGGTTCAGCATGAGGGGCCCCTCATATTCGACAGGCTGGGGTTTGTAACGGTGGGCGTAGGGGCTTACCCTGGGACGCCGGCTTGCCGCATAGCTGGTAAGAAGATCTGTGTTCCCGTCTTTGGGCTGCCGCGGTTGCTGCGGCGGCTGTTGCTGTGGAGGAGGCTCCGCCTGCCTTGATGCCTGTGCCGACGCGGCCCTGGATATGGCCCGGTTCGGGCTTCCGTGCAGATTCTTCCCGGCGGCAAAGAGGATAATCCCCAGGACGAGAAGGACAAGGATCACGAGACCCGCGATGTAGGGAAGCATACCCAGGGAGAAAACCGGGAAACCGGAATTCCGGGCTCTTTCGGCCTCGCGGCTTTCACCGGCCGGCGCGGCGGGTTCAGGGGCCGGAGGAGTTTCAGGAGAAGGCAACGGGGCCGCTTCTTCACCGGCCGGGGCGGAGGGCCCGGCCGCGATTCCCGCGCCGCTGCCGGCCGGCCCGGTATCACCGCTTTCCGCGGTTCCCGGAACATCCGATACAGATGCGTCCGCAAGATCCCGGGAAGGAGGCCGCCCGCTTTCAGCGGTACGGGCATCCGTCCCGGGCCGGGCTTCCGCCGTCCGGCCGCGGGGAGGAACCGCCGTTTCGGCGGGAGCCGTCTGATCCGTTCCGGGCCGGCGCGCCTGGGGCCGGCCCGGGGAGGGGAGGGCGGCAAAGGGAACGGAAACAAGATCAAGGCTTATTCCTCTTGAGGCAAGGCGGCTTTTTGCCGTGTCAACAAGGGAAGCCAGGGAGGAAACCCCGCCTCCGTCCGTCACAAGAACTATTTTCTTCCCCCGCGAGGCAGGCAGGGTGGATACGTATTGTTCGGCAAAGGAAAGGGCCCCCTCCACATTTGAATCGGGCCCCACAGGATAGGCCAGAAGCATCCGGCCCACTATGGTCCCGACATCCCCCTGTCCCTCAATACGGCGGGCAATATCGACCGCCGCCCCGCCCGAAAAGGGAACAAAGTGAAACGTATCGCCTATACGCAGAAATTCCCTGAGGAAAGGTCCGATAAGGTAATCATTTACTTCCCGGTAGGAACCGCTCATGCTGGACGAGGTATCCAGAAGCAGCACCAGATCTACAGGCCCCCTATTCTGGCCGGATACGGAAAAAGCCGCACCGAAAAGCAATACAAAGGCATAAAACATTCTTTTCATGTCACACCTGCTTTGGAGAATACGTTCCGGAGCGGACCTTGCGGCGAGCCGCGCCGTTTACCGGAATCAGAAATCCGCTGCCGAAATAAGTTCCACCACATAGGATACCTTTTCATCGTTAATTGAAAAATCAACATGATCACCAACTTCCCTGTTAAGTATAGCTCCACCGAAGGGAGAAAGATACGAAATAATGTTATTGTCCGGGTTCGATTCCCACGGGCCCAGAATGGTGTACTCTTCCCTTTCCCCGCTGGCGTCGTTTTTCAGAGTTACCCTGGTTCCAAAGGACACCCGTTTCGTATTGACGGCGGCGGGATCAAAGAGCTGGGCCCGGGCGATCTCGTCCTTAAGTTTGGCCACCGTGGACTTGAGCAGCTCCTGTTTTTCCTTGGCCGCCTTGTACTCCGCGTTCTCCCTCAGATCCCCAAGGGACAGGGCAAAAGCGATTTCCTTTGAATTGGCGGGAACCTCCTCGTCCATGATATGGGCCAACTGCCGCTGCTTTTCCCCGTACATGGCGGACGTAACCATGAGGCCGCGCGATATAACCGCCTTTTCCGTATCCACGTTCCCGAAAAATTTAAACGAAGGACGCTGCTTTGTAATGCGGTCCCTCAACTGCAGTTTTTCCGCCGGATCGAGATCTTTGACATCGTTGATCAGCGTAAAGAGCCGTATGATGGTGTCATCGTCCGCCTCGTCCATAAAGGAAAACAGGGTATTTTCCTTGAAAAGGATTGTGAAAACCTGTTTGTTTATCTTCCGGTTTTCCGTGGTATCCCGGTGGTTTTCTATGTCGCGGAAACTCAGATCGAGGATATGGATAAGGGTGATAAACTGCCGGTCGACGGGAATTCCCGCCTTTTTGTACCAATCCGTACCGGCTCCATTCCTGAAAAGCCATATCACCGCCTCGCGGTTCTCCCTGAAATTTTCAAAACAGTCCAGGGTCATGGCGGTGAGCTTGTCGGCGTACCCTTCGTTCACCAGGTTGTCAATAATGGAAGGAAGCAGGGCGTGGGGAAAGAGGCCGACATAGATATCGGCCCAAAGGGGAACAAACAGTTTGACATGGGCAAGGAAATCTTCCCTGAATTTATTGTCCTTGAGGGCCTGAAAAAGCGCCGGCACATCCTCGATGCCGTCGAAGATCTCAAGAAAATTGAGGGAAAGGCCCGATCCCAGATGGGGATACCGGACAGCCAGATCCTTCACCAGAAGGAAGGAAGCGACCACCTGTTCGGTTATCTGGCCGCGGGAACGGAGATAGCCGGCAAAATAGGCGAACATTTCGGTAAAATATTCCGAATCCGGTTCCGCTTCCTTCAGTGAGACAAAATTTCGCACGGTGGCGGCCCGTTCGAAGAAATTCCGCTCCGCCTTGAATTCGTTGTAGAGTTTTTCTTCCACACTGATCGGCCGGTCCCTCACGGTAAAGATGTCAATGTTGTCGGGACTGACCCCGAAACCGGGATCGGATTTGAGGATCTCCCGCACCCGGGAACTCCAGGACGTCCATTCTCCCGCGGAAAGCACCGAAGGAACCAGTTCCGCCTTGATCCGTTTGATGTCGCAGGAATTGCCGAAACTCTTTATCACTGTCTGCAGGGCCCAGACATAATCGTTTTTGATCTTGTCATGGAGTTTTTCTTTCTTCCACGTGGCTTTCAGCACCCAGATGTGGGTCTTTGAGAGGGTCTGCAGGGCGTTGACCGCCATTTTAAGGGACATGGAATGATCCCGCTTCTTCGCAAAATCAATGACGATCTCGTCCCCCCGGAAGCTGGCGATGCGGCCGACCCCCCACGTGCGGTGATAGACGAAGTTTCCCTTGTCAAAGGCGATGTGCTTCTCAAAATCCGTCACGGCCTCGTGAACGTTCCTGTAATTCTGGGTCAGGTTCGACACGCGGATGTATTCTTCAAGCTGGCTGTGGCCCGCATACTTTTCCCTGAAACACTCGACTATATCCCTGCGGGCCTGCGAGTCCTTTTCATCATATTGAAGTATGAGTTTGAGGATGCCTATGGCGGTATTGATATCCCTGTTTTTTAAAACGGCGTATACATCCTTAAGGAGAAGAACCGCCTTTTCCCCGCTTATGTTTTTGGCGATGCGTTTCTGGACATGGAGAAAAAAATCAATGTCCTCCGGGCAGTACACAAGAAGCTTTTCCCAGATTTCCCGCACGTTGGTAAACAGCGCCTTGTTGATGTAGCGGTGAAGGGCTTTCTTGTAGTAGTCTACCGCCGCATCGGCGTTTCCCTCCTTTTCATAATGTTCCGCAAGCGACTTGGCAAGATCCGCCTCTTCATAATCAACCTTGACAAGCCGTTCCCAGATTTCGTAGACGGGTTCCTCGGCGTTGTCGTTTTTGTAGTATTCCACCAGTGTCCTCAAGGCGAATTTCGACTCGCCGTATTCGAGGATCCCGTCGCAAAGGTACTTTACAATATTCCATTTGTGGTTATCCACGAAGATGGTTACAAGGTTCATCATGGCCGAATCGTCGATAAGCTGACGGGAAAGGGCTATCATCCCCGAAAGGTACAAGGCGATGATGCTGTTCTTGGTGTGAAGCAGATGCTCGTCGCAGGTCTTTTTAAGCTCGTCGTCCAGCCGTTTTTCACGGGCTTCTTTCAGGATAAGATCAAGCTCCTTGAACTGACCGGTTGAATAATTGCTGAGAGCGGCCCTTGTCCATTTTTCCTC
>JAIROE010000158.1 GCA_031257715.1 Treponema sp.
CCCCAACATGCGTTAAGCAGTTTTCTTTTTCCGCCGGCTATATTCCTCGCGGCTCTTTTCGCTTTTATCTCCTGCTCCAATCCCGCCGGTGAAGACGGCGGCAGCCTGATCTTGGGCTTGGGCGGCGGGGACGACGTTGGTCCCGTCTATCCGGTCCTGACGAAGACCGGCGACCTTGACTGGGCGGCCCTGCTCGACGAGATAGCCGCCAGGGGCGAGTATGTCACCCTGGATCTTTCGCGCTGTGATCCTGGCACGCACTCTCCGGGCGGGGGCTTTTACAGCGACGGCACTGACGGCATTTTTGACCCCTGGGCGGCGGAGACGGATCCCGGCCGGATTAGGGCCAAAGGCCTGATCGTCTCCATAACCCTCCCTTACGGGGTTACCGCCATCGAGGAGGGTACTTCCGGCGATCCCTCCTTCAAGTACTTTGCCGCCCTTCAATATATAGCGGGCAGTAACGTAGGGACCGTCGGCGACTACGCCTTCTACAGCCGTTCCGTCCTTTGGGGGGCAAATTTCCCCAATGCCACAGATATCGAAGTCTCCGCCTTTGCCGGGTGTATCAGCCTTAAGGCGCTGGGCCTCCCCAAGGTCACAAGCATCGGCGCTTCCGCCTTCGACGGCTGTACCGGCCTCCGGACGCTGAACCTCCCCAAGGTCACAACCATCGGCGCTTCCGCCTTCGACGGCGCCGCCATTCAGACGCTGAACCTCCCCAAGGTCACAAGCATCGGCGCCTCCGCTTTCAACGGCTGTACCGGCCTCCAAACGGTGGACCTCCCCCTGGTCACAAGCATTGACGCCTCCGTCTTCGCCGGCTGTACCGCTCTTCGGACGCTGAACCTCTCCAAGGTCGCAAGCATCGCCGCTTCCGCCTTTGCCGGCTACACCGCCCTCCAGACGGTGTACCTCCAGGCGGCTACAGACATCGGCGCCTCCGCCTTCAACGGCTGCACCAGCCTTCAAACGGTGTACCTCTCCTCGGTCACAAACATCGGCGCTTCCGCCTTCCAGAACACCGGCGGTGGTAACCTCACCGTTACCCTGGGCGCTACGGCGCCCGCGCTGGGGAGCGGGATATTTTCCGGTGTCGCCGCCAAAACCGTAATGGTAAAGGTTCCTGCCGGGACGACGGCCTACGGGACGCCGTTGCCGCTAAACTACACCGGCGGGGACGCCACCGGCAATTGGGGCAACGGCTTCCGGGGCGGCGGTTGGAGCGGCGGCAGCATGGGGGGCGGCACAATCAATGCCGGTATCACGTTGACGATAGCGGCATACTGACCCGCGCGGGCCGTATGGCCCGCAAACGTGATTTTGTGCCCGGCCCCGGCGCGGGGTGTTAAACCGGACTCCCGAATGAAGAACCCCGCAGGCGGCGAGGAAGGCAAAGGGCCCTTCGGCCCGCTTGTCACGGTGGTTATCCCGTAAAATCCGCGAAACGGATTGCCCTTGTCCCCAAGCCGTGCTATGCTCCTAGTTCTATGAAAATAGGGATAGACACCTTCGCCTGTGACGGAGGCAGATCGGGGGTTGGCGCGTATTTGAACCATTTCCTGAAGCGTATACCCCCTTCCGGCGCTTTTTTTGAGCTTTTCGGATGGGAATACGACCGTTTTGCCTACAGCGAAGTCGCTCCTGACCTTGAATTCATTTCCCGGTGCCGGATAAACGGGAAAACGGCCAATTCCCTGTGGCATCTTTCCCGGTACGCCCGTTTTGCCAGGCACCGCGCCTATGACGCCTGTTTTTTCCCCGCGGCTCACCGGATGCCTCCCTACGGGTCTCCCTGCCCCGCCGTCGGAGTTGTCCACGACATGGCCGCTTATTGGGGTTCGCCCAGGACCCGGGAACATCTGGGGGCGGTGCTCCGCATGCTGCTGCCTAATTCCCTCCGCCGCATCGACCGTGTCATCGCGGTCAGCCAATGGGTCAAGGGGGAACTCATGGACAGGGCGAGGGTAAAGGAATCGAGGATCGAAGTGATTCCCAACGGGATAGATCACCAGGCGTTTTATCCCCGGCCGGGGAATGAGGAAAGCGTCGTGCTCATTCAGCCGTTCAGCTTCCGCCAGCCTTACATGCTCTGCGTTTCACGCATCGATCATCCGGTAAAGAACCATGTCAGGCTGATAAAGGCCTTCGGCATTTTCAAGGAACGGACGAAGTTCCCCCACAGGCTGGTGATTGCCGGCGCCGACAGCAGCCGGGCCGAAAGGGTGAAGAAAGCCGCCGCGGCCTCGCCCTACAGGAACGACATTTTCTTTACCGGCCACTTTCCCCTGAAGAGCCTTCCCGAACTTTATTCGGGCGCCGACATCGTGGTCATTCCTTCCATGTATGAAGGCTTCGGCATGGGGGTTCTTGAAGCCATGGCCTCAGGCGTCCCTGTGGCCTGCGCGAGGGCGGCGTCACTGCCTGAAACCGCCGAACACGCGGCCCTTTACTTTGATCCCCTGGATTGCGAAGACATGGCGGACCGCATGGTTACCCTTATCACAAACCGGGGCATATACCGCGAATGCCGGGAGGCGGGCCTGCAGCGGGTCCAGTCCTTCTCCTGGGATCGCTGCGTCGAACGGACGCTGGAGGTTATTCAGGAAACCGCGGGGAAGTGATCTTTTTTGAGGATTCCCCTGTCGAATAAAATGCCAAAAACTTCGTCGGCGTTTTCGGCAAATTCGACGGCAAGGGCGTCGCGGATATCCCTGTCCAGTTCTTCCCAATCGCCGCGGTTGCCCGCGGGAAGGAGAACCTTTTCCATGCCGTTCCGTATCGCGGCAAGGAGCTTTTCCTTGAGGCCGCCGATGGGCAGTATTCGGCCGGTGAGGGTAAGCTCTCCTGTCATGGCTATGCCCGGCCGGGGCGGGACGCGGCAGAGGGTCGAAAGGAGGGAAGAAGCCAGGGTGATTCCCGCCGAAGGCCCGTCCTTTGGTATGGCCCCTTCGGGGACATGGACGTGAAAGCCGGTTTTTCCCGGGTCTTTGACGGTGAAATTGTACCGGGCCCGCCTGCTCCGTAAATACGAGAGGGCGATGCGGGCACTTTCTTTCATCACGTCCCCAAGATTGCCGGTGATGATAAAATCGTCGTTTCCTTCAAAGTGTATTGTTTCCACAGGAAGAACGGTGCCCCCCGTTTCGGTCCACGCCAGGCCGTAAGTGACCCCGACGCGGGCCTCTTTGAACACCACGTCGTCTTTGTATTTGCGCCGCCCCAGAAGTTTTTCAAGATCGCCTGTCTGCACCATTTTTTTGAACGAGGAAATGGGCTTGTCCCTGCCGTAGTTTTTTTTCACCGCCCCCCGGGCTATACGTCTCGCGCAGCGGGCTATCTCCCGTTCCAGCCCCCGCACCCCGGATTCCATGGTCCAGTGCCGTATGATTTCCCGAATGGTTTCGTCCCTGAAGATTATTCGGGCGTCCTTAAGGCCGTTTTCTTCAAGCTCCTTGGGGACGAGGAACTGTTTTGCGATGGCAAGTTTTTCATTTTCACCGTAGCCGGGTATTTCGATAATCTCCATCCTGTCAAGAAGCGGGTAGGGAATGGCATGCAGTGAATTGGCCGTGGTGATAAAGAGAACTTTGGAAAGATCGTAGGGCACTTCGAGGTAATGATCGGTGAAGGCGGCGTTCTGTTCCGGATCGAGCACTTCAAGAAGGGCGGAGGCGGGATCTCCCCGGAAGTCGCTTGAAAGTTTGTCTATCTCGTCCAGAAGAAACACCGGGTTCATCGTTCCGGCTTTCCGCATGGACTGAATGATCTTTCCCGGCAGGGCCCCCACATAGGTCTTCCGGTGTCCCCGTATTTCAGCCTCGTCCCTGACGCCGCCCAGGGATATGCGTACAAAACGGCGCCTCAATGCCCTTGCCACGGACATGCCGAGGCTGGTTTTTCCCGTACCGGGCGGGCCCGCAAAACAGAGGATGGGCCCTTTGATACCCGTTTTTTCAAGGGGCAGGGAGACGTCCTCCAAAGACGCTCCGGACCGCCCGTCCCCGCAAGGCGCCTGCAGCGCGGCAAGCTGCCGTACCGCTATGAATTCAAGAATGCGCTCTTTGGCTTTCCGCATGTCAAAGTGATCTTCGTCAAGGATACGTTCGGCCTCCGCGAGATCGGTGGAACCGGCTCCGGCATCCGCCGAATATTCGCTCCAGGGAAGATCGGCTATCCATTCAAGGTAGCCCCGGAGTACGCCGGCTTCCGGAGAAAAAGGCGGAAGTTTTCTCAGGCGGCCTATCTCTTTGCGCGCCTTGCCGAGCACTTCCTCTCCGGGTTTTTTGGCGGTTATGGCCCTTTCAAGTTCCGTAAATTCATCCGGGGCGTCGCCGGTTCCCAGTTCCCTGTTTATTTCCTTAAGCTGCTCGTGGAGTATGTATTCGCGCTGGCTTTTTTCCATGCGGCTTTTGACCTTGCCGGAAATGCTTTTCTGTATGCCGAAGATCTCGTTTTCCATTTCCAGGGCTTCAATGACCGCCTCGAGCCGCTCATGCGTGCCCGGGATGCCCAGGAGCGTTATTTTCTTTTCGGGTTTTACGGCGAGGGCATTGCAGATTATATTGGCGAGCCGTTCGGGGTTGTCGCTCTTTTCCGCCGCGGTGATGGTTTCCGTACCGATTTTTTTTGAGTGCTCGGCGTATTGGACAAACGAATTTCGCAGTGCGCGCATCAGGGCCAGCGTCTGCGCCCCGGGAGGATCGGAAAGATCCGTTATCCTCACCGGTTCCACACGGACGGTCGAAAAACCGTCCGCGTGGCTAAAGGAAACCGCGCTGCCCCGGTATTCGCTCTGAAGGACGATGCGGAACGTATTGTCGGGGAGCCTTAAATGCTGGATGATACGCGCCACGACGCCGAAAGGCTGTATCCCCTCTTCCCCGTTTTCCGTTCCCCGGCCCTTCTTTTCGCCGGCAAGGCACGCCGCAAAAAGCCTGAGATCGTGTTTCAGCGCCGACTCGACCGCGGCGATACCGGGCTGCCAGGTGACGAAAAGGGGAATGACCGTATTGGGAAAAAGGACCAACTCCCGCAGGGGAAGGAAGGGAAATTCCCCCCTTTCGGTATCCGTGGTTTTTGAAAAGAGTCTTTTTATTCCTGCCCGCTTCCCAACGCCGGGGAGTTTCATGCGCTTTTCTGGATGGACTGAATAACCGGCGGCTCCGACTTTTCCACCGTCTCCTGGGTTATGATTACCTGCTTGTTCCCTTCCATGGAAGGAATCTCAAACATGATGTCGGTCATGAGTTTTTCGACGATGGCCCTTAGTCCCCGCGCGCCGGTTTTCTGCTTGATCGCCGTATCCGCGATGGCGTTGATGGCCCCTTCGGTAAATTCCAGCTTCACGTCGTCAATGGCCAGCGAAGCCTGGTACTGCTTGACAATGGCGTTCCGGGGCTCCGTGATGATCCGCTTGAGGTCCTCCCGCCTGAGTTCCTCAAGGCTCACGGTGATGGGAAGGCGGCCGATAAATTCGGGGATCATGCCGAAACGGATCAGGTCGTCGGGGTGCAGGGCGTCGTACAGTTCCTTGAGATTTTTTTCGCTCCGGTCCTTTATGTCCGCGCCGAAGCCCATGGGGTGCTGAACCACCCGCTGTTCGATGAAT
>JAIROE010000164.1 GCA_031257715.1 Treponema sp.
ACGCTCTTCCGATCTATTACGAGGATCTGAAGCCTGAATACCGGGATATGAATGCGGCGGCCGTTGCCGTACGCCGCGGTACGCTGATGCTTTCGCGCCCCGAAGGCAGCGTTGGGATCCACCTTCAGGGGGGACGTGGTTCTTTCCTTGACGACGCCTTTATTTCAGAACTTGATTTTGACATCCCGGCCGGAAAAACGCGGGTTTTCTGCACATATATCGCCATGGGTGATGATTTTTGCGCGGTAACTTCAGAACTTTACGGGCTTTTAAGGAGAGATCCTCTTGACTGGATTTCCCGTACCGTACAGTTCTGGCATAAACGCCTTCCCAATGTTGAATTGACGGCGGAAGATTCCGGCAATATATCCGCGCGCATGCATGAGTTTTTTATACGCTCTCTGCTTGACAATTTTAATTGTCTGCAGACGGATGTTAACGGTAATCTGCTTGCCCATCGTCAGGGGGCCCCGTCTCACGGGTTCGGTACCATTTGGGGCATAGATTACGAGCCGACGATAATATCAGCGGCTGTAATATGTCCCGAGATTGCTGAACGCGCCCTCGTTTTTCTGCTTGACAAAACCAGACCCATGTCGTCGTACTGCAGGCCGGATCATTCTGTGCCTATTCTCTGTGCGCCGGTTGTTATTGCCGCCTTTCTGCTGCGCCGCACCGGCGACACCGGCATGTTTACGCGGACGCCCGGCATGCTTGACGCCTTGACCGGTATTATGGAGGAAATTACCGGATTCAAGCATCATGATGAAACATTATTTTCCACCTATTGGTCAAGCGACGGCCTTGTCGGACGGCGTTACGATTACGGTACAAACGTCAAGCTGTATTATGCATTCAAGGGTATCGCGTATATTCTGGAATCCCTTGGAAAGGACGGGAAAAAATACTCGGATATTGCCGAAGGGATTACCGTATCAATAGAAAAAACGATGCTCATTGACGGTCCCTTCGGGAAAATGCTTTCCGGCGGAACGAACCTGGATACTGATGACGAGGGCCTCTACATAAAGGACAACGCTGTTCCCTATTACGACGGCGAAGATACCAGCAGCATGCTGGCGCCCGTTTACGGCGCCTGCGCCGGTGATTACGCGCCATGGGTACATTACCAGCGCTTTGGCCGTTCCCTCTTTTGCGAGAATTATCAGCCCGAGACGGATTTGCGCAGCTGGTATGCAAGTGCACCGCTTGCCAATGACGGAACGGCAATCCTTGCCAGTGTAAGCGGCGCTGTATCCCGCGGGGAAATGATGGACACCGCCGTTACTGCGGTTAAATATATCGACAGGGTTACAGGCAGCATGTTCTGGTGGCCTTCGGGACCGGATGAATGCAGAAAGCTGACGCGGTGCAGTCAGGGGCAGGGAGCATGGGCATGGCAGTATGAGAACCGCTGGCTGGGAATTGAAGCGGATGCGGTTTCACGTACATTGACCTTTTCTCCCGGGGGGCTTCCGGATAAACTGCATATACAGTCCGCCGGTATTTTCGGCCTGCCGTTTGAAATTGATTATGATGAAGAGACCGGGATCTGTTTGATAAAAAGTTCAGCCGCGGAAACATGGAACGTATGTGTTGGTTTCAGGAAAAAAGGCTGCGGCGCGGAAGGAAAACGCGAGATCCTGAAAAAGGCTGCGGCGCCGGGAGAAACGGTTACGTTTAAACGCGGCGAAGTCAACGCCGTCATCGACGGTTTTTCCGCAAAGGACATTCATGCCGCCGAATTCAGGGCCTTTGCCGAAAACGGCATCCTCTTCAGACGTATTGGGGGGCTCTGGTATTGGCTGCAGAACGATATTCCTCCTTTCGATTTACGGTTTGTTATCGGAAACAATACGGACACCGGATGGCGGGAAGCAAAGGTTGTTCTTGAAATACCCGAAGGCTGCTCCGCTTCTACGCGGAAACAGGGAGCCATGAAACTGGAAGATGAAGGCAGGCGTGAAAGCGGAAGCGTTGTGTGTTTCACCGGTTCTCTGAAAAACGGCGAAAGAAAAACAGCCTCGTTTGTTTTTCACATGCCGCATGCCCGGAGGATTGACAGAAAAAACGAAGACATCTGCAGGCACCTTTTAAAGAAGCCCCTGTCCTGCGACGCCCTGATAGAGGCGGCGGATATTGAAGAGCCGGAGCTGGTAACGCTCAACGCGCATCTGGAAATTTTAACGGAAAAAAATGAAAATGTGAGGCGTGCTCTTGCCTTTAGGGCCGGCTATATTCCCGGACAGAAACAGCAGCCCTGCTGAAACGGCGCACTTGTGCGGCCAAAAAATTTTACATGGAGATGAATACTATGTTAAAAGCTGCAATGTTAAGTAAATGGCATGTTCACGCCCGTGATTATGCCGCCCAGCTGCTTAAGACGGGAAAGGCGGAAATTGCCGCCGTGTGGGATGAAAGTGAAGAGCGGGGCAAAACATGGGCCGGAGAACTTGGGGTTGAGTATATCAGAGATCTCGGCGCCGTATTGGCCCGCGGGGATATACAGGCGGTAATCTGCGATACGCCCACAACCATGCATAAAGAAGTGCTGATCGCCGCCGCGAACGCCGGGAAACATATTTTTACTGAAAAAGTCCTCGCCGTAAGCGCCGGGGAAGCGGATGAAATCGCCGCCGCCGTCAAAAAATCCGGCGTTGTATTTGTTATTTCATATCCCCTGCGGCGTGATCCTCTGATGTGTTACGCCAAATCACTCGTTGAAGCGGGAATTTTCGGCAAAATAGGCATGGTGCGCATGCGAAGGAGCCACAGCGGTGTTACGGATGGCTGGCTGCCCAATTACTGGTTTGATACTTCCAAATCGGGCGGCGGCGCCATGATGGATCTGGGGGCGCATCCCATGTATATTCTTCCGTGGTTTTGCGGAAAACCAAAAAGAATAGCCGGGGTATTTAATAACCTGTACGGGACATCGTCGGATGAAAATGCCGTCGTAACCATTGAATTTGAAGACGGCGCTATAGGCATAGGGGAAACGTCATTTATTTCCCACAATACTCCTGATGTTCTTGAAATTTATGGTTCCGATGCAACCCTCTTGATATGGGGGCAGGACATTAAATTGACAGCCAAAAAATTCAAGGGTATACACGAAGGATATATCAGTCCCGAAAAAGCGGACATCAGGGAACGGCCGGCAAGTCCGCTTGAGGCTTTTATCGATGCGGTATCGGGTAACAAACCGCCGCCGGAAGATCTTGATGTTGAGTCCGGCGTTACGGTAAGCCGCCTCATGGAACTGGCGTATAAATCCAACCGGACCGGGACCATCATGACATGGTAAATACGCGCCGCAACATATGCCCCGTCAGCCGGTTTTTACCTGCCAGCCCCTGACGGCCAGTTCCATGGCCTTTTTAAGATCACCGGCCGAATCCCGTTTTAACACCACAAGGCGAAATATGGCGGATTCAATAAGGCCGTAGAGCAAATCGTCGGCGGCCCTGATATTCACCGGGAGCAATTCGCCCGCCTTTACTCCTTCTATTACAATGGAGGCCAGTATGTGCCGCAGCCTGACCGTCCGGCGGCGCACCCTGATTTCGGGGTTTGAGCCGCTCCGCGAAAGATGCAGAAGATAATCAAGGATCACGATAAGAAGCCGCCGGTTTGCTTCAAGGCGGTCGATGATATTAAGGAGCACCCGCGTAATTTTATCCGCCGAATCAAGGGATTTGTCGTTTCGTATCCGCAGTATGTCCTCTTCCACTTCGGCAAGAAGCTGTTTGATGCTGTAGTTGAAAATTTCTTTTTTGTTTCTGAAATAAATATAAAGGGTCGTGCGGAAAATACCGCAGCGGGCGGCTATCTTCTGGAAAGTCGCATCTTCAAATCCCTCGTCCATAAAAACGTCAAGGGCTTTCTCAAGAATTTCTTTTCGCCGTTTATCATGCTCTACAATTATGGACATGGAGAATCCTTTTTCCCGTATTATGCCGGAAATCCGCGGCGAGCACAATATACGGAAACTTCCCTTTTATGGCTTTACGGTTCGTATTGAAAAAACCAGGCGGGAAAAGCGCCGTTGGTTATTTCCCGGCAGGACGCGGCCTTTGCGCCGAAGAAGGACTCAAACTCCGGATGATCGGTAATGACGGCAAGCTTCCATCCGGAAAAACGCCGCCTCAGATCCGCCATTTCTCCGTATGTTTTTTCCGCTTCCTCCGCGTTGCCCAGCCGCCTTCCATAGGGAGGATTGGTAACGATGAAGCC
>JAIROE010000109.1 GCA_031257715.1 Treponema sp.
GGCATCCTTGTCTGGCAGGATTTTATTCATGATTATGGCATGTATCCATTTTCCGAAGAATATACGCAGATATTTCTTGCCGAAGCCGGTTCTATTGTAAAAAGCCGGAAGCATCATCCCTGCATTATCCTTTGGTGCGGCGGCAACGAGACTTTCCTTGGCGCCGAATATGTAATGCCCGGACGGCCTTTCCTTGGCGGTGAATTATACACAAAGCGTTACCGCGAATTGTGCGAAAGACTGGATCCCGGACGTTATTATCATGTCAATTCCCCTTACGGCGGCGCCTGTGCCAACGATCCCTCAGCAGGCGATACTCACAGTTATTCCCATGACTGGTATGTGCCGGGCCTTGCACATCCTGTGTTCCCCAGTGAAAATAACCGTGCTAGTACTCCCTGCCTTGCTACCATGGAAAAAATGCTTGGCAAAGGTCTTTGGCCGGAGAATTTTCGTGATCAGTGGACCTTCCGCAATCATCCGATGATGCCTGATACCTGGAAACAATGGATGGTACCGGCTGTGACCCATGAATCCGGGGATTTACATAATTTTTACGACGCGGAAAACGCCAGGCAACTGATTTATAAATTCGGCGCCTCCGCCCGCGATCATATACAATTCAGTGTGGAATGCTGCCGCCGGGGCAAGCCGGAAGGGGATCCTTCCCTTCCTTTTCATTCCAACGGACACATGATATGGAAATTGAATGATACATGGCCGTCGATTTATTGCGGTGCCATTGATTATTACCTGCTGCCGAATATGTCCTACTATGCGCTGAGGCACGCATACCAGCCGGTAATGCTGTCCTTTGAAAACGGAGACCGTATCCGTCTTTGGGTCGTAAATGATACCATGTCGCCGGTAGAGGCGAAACTCCGTGTGCGGGTGTTTGATTTGATTGGGGAGAAATACACTGACGAACTGTTTCTGGATGTAGAGGTGGCGGCGAATGACAGTGTATTGGCAAGTGATCTTGCGTCTTTGGGACAGATCCGGCGAACCAGTCTTCTTGCCGCCGAACTGACGGATTCAGGCGGAAAAATGATAGATGAAAAGGTTCAGCTTTTAGATGTGGAACGCAGGCTTGTATTTTACGGTGCGGAATTGAAGGTGTGCCCTTCATCTGACGGGGGCTGGACAATTTCGGTAAATCATTACTGTCAATGCGTTTGTCTGCGGGGCAAAACGGAAAACGGTGAAGAAGCGGTATTTACGGATAATTATTTTCATTTGCTGCCGGACCATACCCGTACTGTTTATACGCTGACTGGAAAACTTTCCAGCGTAATTGCCCGGGATGTCTATCGCGTATAATTGCCTGACGGGGGTGCATTGTGCAGGATCTTTTTCCGAAGGGAAATGTCCACAAATGGATATCGGAACAAAAGCGGGCCATCTATGACCGGGAAATGAACGGCAGTATGGAACCCGTGATTCTGCGCATGGCCCGTGCCTTTTCCTGTTTTTTGGCGGAAAAAGATATAACAATAGACGGATATGTGCTGGCAGGATTTCTCCAGTTTTCCGATTCACGATGGACTAATCCGTTGAATACGGCGCAGGAATGCGAATTCTGGAAAGAGGATCACAGCCGGGATGAACCGCTTCTTGATGCTTTCCTTCATGGGGAAGCAGAGGGGCTCTATAATCGCTGTCCCGGAGGCCATGTGATTCCCGGATACCGCAGGATACTACAGAAAGGGTTGGGCAGCCTGATCGCTGAAGCGGAGACCTCCTTAAGTTCGGCAGGACCGAATGCCGTGCATTTTTTACAGGTGGTGATACTGGTTTGCCATGCGGTTTCCGCCTACATACTCCGTTATGCCGACATGGCGGAGGCATTGGCATCTAAAGGCGGAGCTTTCAAGTCCCTGGGCCGCGCTGCGGTGGCCTGCCGTAAAGTGGCCCTTGCTCCGGTGGAGAGTTTTTTTGAAGCCGTCCAACTGCTGGTTCTTGTGCATGAGGCTGTAACGCTGGAACAGCGTAGCGGGTCCCTGTCTTTCGGACGCCTCGACAAACTGCTTGCTCCCTATTATGACAGGGATATTGCTTCCGGCGTGTTGCGGAAGACTGATGCGGAAGAGATACTTTCCGCCCTTTGGCATCGACTTGCCCTTATGACTAAGGGTTTTCAAAATGTGACTCTTGGCGGATGGGATTCTGAAGGCGGTTATTTTTACCATCCGCTTACCGGCATGTGCCTGAATATCGCTTCAAAAGTTAAAAAGGATCAGCCTCTTTTGTCCCTGCGTTATTATCCCGGTATGCCTGATGAATTGTGGGAGCGGGCCCTGGACCTTTTGGGGACAGGACTTGGTTTCCCCGCGTTGTTCAATGACAGTATTTGTATACCTGCAAAGGTTGGGGCCGGCGTCTCCAGATACGACGCCGAAAACTACGGTATTATTGGCTGTGTGGAATTGAGTGCCGGCGGCAAGGAATATGCCCATACGGAAGCACTGCGTATTAGCTGGGCAAAAATACTGGAAAACATGCTGCGTGAAATGGCGGACAAATCTGTTCTCCCTGCCTTTGAAGATTTGCTCTCGCTTTATTTGCGGAAAATGCGGCAGGTGTGTATCGAAGCGCTTGCCGCATGTTCCCTTTTGGATGCAAACTATTCAGGACACTGGCCGTCGCCTTTCCTTTCGGCAACCATGGAAGGATGCATACAAAAAGGCAGGGATGTAACGGAAGGTGGAACCGTCTATAATCTTTCCGCGGTAAATGCCGCCGGAATGGCTAACGCCATTGATTCTCTGCTTGCGTTAAAGAAATTTGTATACGATGAGAAACGCTTTACCATGGCGCAATACAGGGAGATGCTGGATGCCGACTATGAGGGATATGAGGAAGAGCACGCCTATATTCTGGCGAACTGTCCCCGGTATGGCAGTGATAATGATGCGGCAGGACTGATGCGCAGGGTGTCTGAGGTTTTCATGGATATTTGCTCCGGTGTCAAGGGGGCGCGGGGAGGCCGGTATCAGATTGGGTTTTATTCGGTGGAATCCCATGGCATACTTGGGGAACGTACCGGCGCCCTCCCCGACGGCCGCAAAAGGGGAATAGCCCTGTCCAATGGTTTTTCTCCGGTGCAGGGAACAGAAAAGAATGGGCCTACCGGCGTACTGAATGCCGCAGCCTGTATAGATCATTCCCGGCTGGCCAATGGCATGGTCTTGGATATGAAATTCAGCACTGCCTTTTTCAGGCGGCAAAATAACCGTGATGCCCTGAAAGCGATGATTAAGACTTATTTTAAATTGGGCGGCATGGAATTGCAGATGAATGTGGTAGACAGGCAAACGCTTATTGATGCACGGCATAATCCTGCGGCCTATCAGGATTTGATTGTGCGGGTTTCCGGTTTCAGCGCTTATTTTGTATCCCTGTCCGATACCGTGCAGCAGGAAATAGTTGCCCGCAGTGAAATAGCCTGATAAAGGCCGTTGAGCCGCTTTTTGAGGGGGTATAATGGGCTTTATGAAAAGCTTGCCCGCTGCCTGCCTCTTTTCCGGCTGTAGTTTTGCCGTTTCAATGCCGTCTCAAAACGCCTTTGGAATGACCTCGTCAGTCACAGGCGGTTTTTCAAGTCAAAAACGCCATCCTGAACGGACGGAATCCGCGGTAACCGGCTTCTCTCCGCTGCGCACAGTCTTCCGTCTGCTTTTTCTGGTCCGTTTCAGACAGGAGCCGTAACGGTCCCCGGCTCGGGGTATATTTTGCGGAATATTCGGGTTTTATCTGAGCACAAACCACGGCGCCGCCGTTTTTTACAGGAATTACAAAAAAACCATTGGAAACCTGCGGAGTTTTCAGAAGCGCCCGTTAGCCCCTAGGGGAATTGAACCCCTCTTTTAAGATTGAGAATCTCATGTCCTAACCAATAGACGAAGGGGCCGTGTGAAAAATCTTCGATTTTTCACTGTAGAGAAAACTCTGTTTTCTCTACAGGTTGTTGTTATCAGAATTCCCCAGGGAGGATTCGAACCCCCACAAGCAGATCCAGAG
>JAIROE010000249.1 GCA_031257715.1 Treponema sp.
TGGCCAGGAGGTGGATGGCGTACTTACGGGTGTACCCCGTGGTCACCGTAAACTCGTCCAGGATGTGTTTCTTTTGTTTTTTTCCCGCTTTCTTGTAGCGTTTGCTGACTTCATTGGCCGGGGTCCGTCTGTCTTTCATGTCTAACCCCATGTGGTGCCTCCGACATTTTCCTGTCGGCAGGAACCGGTTTAATTTGGGTTAGATTTTTATAATGAGGCATGGCCCCTTTTGGGTTAGAATTTCGATGAGGCATTGCGGGCTCTATACCTTTTCCGGAGAACCCGCTACCTTTTTGGGGGGGCGTTCCGAAAGGCGGAAGGGGAGGGCGGCGGGCCGGATTGCCGGGGGGGCCGGTTCCGTAGCGCCGTTTTTTATTTGAACGATTCTCGTGACGGAAGGAAACCATGAACAGACTTCAAAAAAGCATAGATTCCCTTGTGGAATCCTACAGCGAATACGGACTGGTGAATCACAGCGGGGCCAATCTGCCCAGCAGGCAGAGCATTGAAGAGATACTCCGAAAGCTTGAAGAGCTCATCTTCCCCGGTTTCAGGGACAACGAAATTCCCGATCACAACAATCTGGGGCTTATCGCCGCGGAAAAGGTCAACCATGCCGCCCGCGAGCTGATACGGGAGACCGAAAAGAGCCTTTCCTTCTCGGGCAGGAACGGCAATTGCAACTGCGGGCATGACGGCTGCCACGCCGCGGCGGAACTTGTTGTTGAAAATTTTTTTACCGAACTTCCGGAGATGCGGAAGCTTATCGTCCTTGACATGAAGGCCGCCTTCAGGGGAGATCCGGCGGCGAAAAACATGGAGGAGGTGATAGTATCTTATCCAGGCTTTGAGGCCATTACCGTACACCGCATGGCGCATTTCTTCTGGAAGGCCCAGGTGCCCCTTATTCCCCGCATGATGAGCGAGCTTGTCCACGGCCGCACCGGCATAGACATACATCCCGGCGCGGAGATAGGGGAATCTTTCTTTATTGATCACGGAACGGGCGTGGTGATAGGGGAAACAACCGTAATAGGAAAAAACGTCAAACTCTACCAGGGGGTTACGCTGGGAGCGCTGTCGGTAAAAAAAGAGGAAGGCAACAGGAAGCGTCATCCTACCATCGAAGACGACGTGACTATCTACGCCAACGCCACCATTCTGGGCGGAGAGACCGTCATAGGCAGGGGCAGCGTCATTGGGGGCAGCGTATGGCTGACCGAGCCGGTTCCCCCCGAATCCCTTGTGTACCTCAAGACCGGCGAGATGCTCATCAAAAAAAAGGGATAGCCTCATGAAAGATCTGTTCCTTGCCGTAAAGGAACATCTCCTCCAAAAAGAAGATCTTGTCATTGCCGCCGTCATCGAAAGCAGGGGATCTGTGCCGCAGGGGCCGGGGGCGAAGATGCTCACGGGAAAGGGCGGGCGGATTTGGGGACCCATAGGCGGCGCGATAAGCGAATATCTGGCCATTGAAGAATCGAAAAGACTTCTTTCCGGTGAAAAACAGTCCGTCCGCAGGGAATATATACTCCGTCCCAACGAAGCCGCCGATATTGGCGCGAAGTGCGGCGGCGAATTTTCGGCGTATCTTTGTTATCTTGATTCAGGCGATCCTCTCCTGCTTCCCTTTATTGAAGAAGTCATCGCGTCTTTTTCGCTCGGGGAGCCTGTGTGGCTTTTTATCCTCATCGGCGGGGAACATGGGGCGGCCATGGGTCTTGCGGGGGGAGCTTCCGCATGGTTCGGGGAGCCGTCTTTAAGCGGGGAGGAAGCGGCCGGTCTCTGCCGCGATGAACCGTGCCTTGCGCGGGCAGGGGGATCGCTCTGGTTTGCCGAACCTCTTTTTCCTCCCGGTTTCGTGTACATCTTCGGCGGGGGGCATGTCGCACAGGCGCTCGCGCCGCTTTTGGCGGGCCTTGATTTCCGCTGCGTTATTTTTGACGACAGAAGCGAGTATACCGCGAAGGAACTCTATTCCGGAATGAAAACCATTACGGCGGATTTTTCCGAAATAGGTTCCCGCATAACGCTTACCGGAAGGGATTACGTTGTGGTGGTGACGCGGGGACATCTTTGGGACGTGCAGGCGGAAGCCTTTGCCCTCAGGAGCGGGGCCCGTTACATAGGCGTCATCGGGAGTGCGTCAAAACACGAATTTGTCAGGGGAAGACTTGCGGAAATGGGCTTTAGCCCCGAAGAGATACGCGCCCCGCGCATTCATGCCCCTATAGGCGTTCCCATAGGAAGCAGAACCCCCTCCGAAATAGCGGTGAGCATAGCCGCCGAACTGATACGGGAACGATCCGGCGCCCGGTGAGCCCGCCTCGGGGCGGGGGAAGTTTTGTGTGCACGGGGAAGAGGCGGCCGGCATGCGGCTCCTTCGAACCGCCAAATTTTTCGCGGAATATGAATTGCCGCTTTTCTTCCCGAAAGGAGGATGTGGATTTTTCCCCCGTTATCGCGGGAAGGCTGCCGGCGGCGGCCCTGTGCACGGACCACGATTCTTCCCGGACGCCGCGCAGCCTGTTTTTCGTAAAAGCGGCCGCCTCCGCGCCGGCATCCGCCGCGTAAAAACGGAAAAGCCTTCGCTGCGGCGCCTCATGGGGAATGGCCCCGTAGCCGCGGAAAGGGTCCGCCGCAAAGTCCTTTAGTCCGGGAATGAAGGACGCGTAATAGCGGAACATCAGGCCGCGTGAAACGCGGCTGGCAGTCCGCCGCGCTTTGCGTGTGCACGCTCCGGGGGAGTT
>JAIROE010000305.1 GCA_031257715.1 Treponema sp.
CACGCCTGTTCCCGGGGCGGAACATTGCAGGCGCGGGCGCATACGTCGGAATTCTGGGCAATCTTTCACGGCCTTCTGGAAAAAGCCGAGGCGAAAAAAATCTACCGCGATGTCTTTCAGGGTTCGCCGGAACTTGATCGGCTGACCGGAATTATACGGGAAAAATTCCTTCTTGAAAACGGCGGCATCGTCAAGGAAATGGGAAGGCATCTCCTCAAGGCGCACGATCTCTGCGCCTCGCTGGGGATCCGTTTCGAGGACTATGTGGACCGGGTGCTCCGCATACCGCGCGCCGCGGCGAATGTGGCGATAAAGATGCACCAGTACGACCTCGATCCGGCAGTAGGGGCGGACAACATGCGCTTCCTCGCGGGAATCAGAAACGGAGAGGACAGGGAAGCCGCCGAAAAAGCGCTCCTTGGGGGAAAGAGCCCCGACACGGTAAAAACGGCGTTCCGCTCAAAAAATGCCGAAGAAGATCCGGGCGGGGATTCCGTCAGGCTCCGCCTTGAAAAAGAAAAGATCAGGCTGGAACGGACCATCGAATCGCTGTCAAAACGGCTTGACGACGTAAAGAAGGAACTCGCCGGGCAGGATCGTTCCTACGCCTCAAGCCCGAAAAATTTATTCGAATTTTCCCAGAGCCGGGCCGCAAGCTCCTCCAGTTCGATTTCCAGCATGTCGGCAAGAAAGGCCGCGGTCAGGGGCAGATACCTGGGCATGTTGCGCTTGCCCCGGTAATCGGCCGGCACCATGAAGGGGCTTTCCGATTCAATGAGAATACGATCAAGGGGCAGCGCCGCGACCGTTTCATGCAGATTCCGGGCGTTGCGGTAGGTCAGATTCCCGGCAAAGGAAAAGTAGATGTTAAGGCCGAGGGCTTTCTTTGCGTATTCGGCGTTTTCCGAATAGCAATGAAAAACCCCCCCCCGGGGCGGCAGCCGGTCCCGCAGTATGTCCAGCACGTCATGACCCGCGTCCCGGTTGTGGATAATAACGGGCAAATTAAGCTTTGCCGCCATGTCCAGCTGCGTTATGAAGAGTTCAATCTGGGATTTCTTGTCCCCGAATTTGCGGTAATAGTCCAAGCCTATTTCCCCTATGGCAATAACGCGGGGAAGCTGAACATTCCGCTCTATGATCCCCTGCCAGTCCCTGCCGGGATTCTGAACTTCAGAGGGACTCACCCCAATGGCGTGGTAGACATTTGCCGAAGACTTCAGGTTTTCATAGACCCTGCCGAAATCGTGAAGACTGTTGCAAATGGAGACGATACGGTTCACCGAGGCCTGCCGGGCCTCCTGAATAACTATAAGCTGCTCAATAGGGTCATCAACTATAAGCCCTATATGGGCGTGAGTATCGAAATACTGCATGGCTTTGTCCAAAAGGTTAGATATCGGCTTTTTCCAAGCCGGATATATACAGCATAGCACAAAACGGCAAGGCCGTCAATCAAATATGGTACAAAAAATTTCGAATGAAAACATTTACACATGAAATACCCCTTGACAGCGGCCGTGTTTCACCCAAATAATGAACCTCATGATAGAAGGCAGCGCGGATATCCGGCCCGCCGTAAAATTCCGTTACGGTATGGTCGGTGGAGGCCGGGGGGCGTTTATAGGGGATGTTCACCGGAAGGCCATAGCCCTCGACGGACTGGCGGAGATTGTTTCGGGCTGTTTTTCCCGGTCGCCTGAAAACACCCTTGCCACGGGGCTTGCCCTGGGTATTTCGAAGGACAGGCTCTACAAAACCTTCGATGAAATGGCCGAAGAAGAGGTGAAGCGTCCCGATTGCATCGATTTTGCGGTGATCGTGACGCCCAATATCAGCCATTACCCCGCCGTAAAGGCCTTTTTAAGCCGGGGCATACCGGTCATGTGCGATAAACCGCTCTGCGTGGAAGAATCCGGGGCCGTTGAACTGGCCAATCTGGCAAAAGAAAAGGGACTCCTCTTCGGAATAACCTATACCTACACGGGAAATCCCGCGGTAAAGCACGCCCGGGAACTCATCAGACAGGGCGAAATCGGGAAAATTCACTTTATCAACGCCGAATATCCGCAGGAATGGCTTCTTGCCCCGGCGGAAAAACAGGGAAACAGGCAGGCTGCCTGGCGTACCGATCCCGCGCTGGCGGGCAAGTCCAACAGCGTAGGCGATCTGGGTTCCCACATTGAAAACATGATCTCCTATCTCACGGGGCTTCGGATCAAATCCCTCTGCGCACGGCTCGACAAAATGGGGGAAGGCCGCGTCCTTGATGATAACGCCGTTATCCTCCTCGAGTATGAAGGGGGCGCAAAAGGGGTGTTCTGGACCAGCCAGGTTGCTTCCGGTTATGACAACGCCTTCCGGGTGCGGATCTTCGGCAGCAAAGGCTCCATTGACTGGAACGAAGAAACCTGCAATTACCTTACCCTCTCCCGTTTTGGCCGGCCTACCGAGCAGCTTTCCCGGGGCAGGGACCCGTTCTATCCCCACGCCCAGAGTTTCTCCCGTATTCCTTCGGGCCATCCCGAAGGCTACTTTGAGGCCATGGCGAATATTTACAGGACCTACATAAACGCCCTTGTTAAACGGCGGGAAGGCAAGGCTCTTGCCGAAGAAGATCTCGATTTTCCCGATGCCGGGGCGGGCGTCAGCGGGGTCAGGTTCATAGGCAAATGTGTTGAAAGCTCCGGCAAGGGAGCGGTGTGGGTGGATTTTTAAGCCCTTACCGAACGATTTTTACCGCCGTCCGGATGAGGCGGCGCAAGGAAGGTTTTTATGTCAAGACCGGTTACCCTGTTTTCAGGACAATGGGCGGATCTTCCGCTTGATGAACTGTGCGAAAAGGCCAAATCCTTCGGTTATGACGGCCTGGAAATCGCCTGCTGGGGCGGGCACATGGATCTTGAAAAAGCGGCCTCGGATCCGGCCTATGTTGAAGAGCGCAAACGCATACTCGCCAAACACGGTCTTAAAACATGGGCGCTGGGAACCCACCTCATCGGCCAGTGCGTGGGCGATCTCTGGGATCCGCGCCTTGACGGCTTTGCCCCGCCTGCTCTGGCCGGACAGCCGGAAAAGATCCGTGAATGGGCCGTCGAATACATGAAGTATGCCCCCCTTGCCGCCAAAAACATGGGGGTCAAGGTAACGACGGGCTTTATGGGAAGCCCGGTGTGGAAATACTGGTACTCTTTTCCCCAGACCGGCGAGGAAATGATAGACGGCGCCTTTAAGGAGATCGTAAAACTCTGGACGCCGATCTTTGACGAATACGACAGACACGGGATCAAATTCGCCCTTGAGGTACATCCCACGGAAATAGCCTACGACTACTACACCGCCGAACGGCTTTTGAAGGAATTCGATTTCAGGCCCACGCTCGGTTTCAACTTCGATCCGTCACACCTCATCTGGCAGGGCGTCAGCCCGCACCTCTTCCTCCGGGATTTCGCCAAACATATTTACCACGTTCACATGAAGGACGCCGCGGTAACGCTGGACGGCAAGGCGGGGATACTCGGATCGCACATCACCTTTGGCGATACCCGCCGGGGATGGAACTTCCGCTCCCTGGGCCACGGCGACGTTGATTTTGAAAACATCATCAGGGAACTCAATGCGGCAGGCTACGAAGGTCCCCTTTCGGTGGAGTGGGAAGACACGGGAATGGAGCGCGAATACGGCGCGCGGGAAGCCTGCGAATTTGTGCGAAAGGTTGACTTCGCCCCTTCGGGCATAGCCTTCGACGCCGCGCTGAAAACCGGCTGAAGGGCGGGGGACGCGCCTATGGCGTCAATATCATGACGCCGTAAGGCTCAAGATCAAGCCGGCCCTGATGACCCTTCCCGGTTAAAAGATCCTGCATGGGCTTATTGACCTTTATTTTTGCCGGATATTCCTTGTAATTGAGAACAAAGAAATACCGCCTTCCATCATCATGGCGCCGAACGGCCAGTTCGCACTGCTCCGGCAGTTCCAGATAATCACGACAGGGCTGTGACAGACCAAGATGATGCAAAAACTCACGGGCAAGTTCCTCGGAAAATACCGAACCCACATAATACACGTTTCCCCTGCCCAGCCGGTTATGAACCATCGCAGGTTTACCATCGTAATAATTGCCGTCAAACCAGGCGACAACTTCGGCTGTATTGGCCGACGGCTCAATAATATCATTGAAATACGGAGCGCTCAGGCGCTTGTTATTCCAGACAAGATATTGAGGTTTGTCATTGTTGCCTATAAACGAAAAATCATTCACAACCGTACCACAAATATCTTTTGCGTAACCGGGCATATCCATCATGGGGCAGTGACCTTCCATGTTCTTATAACCCGTCCGGGCGCCCATGATTAGCGTACCGCCCCCTTCCACATAGGAACGAAGCATATCCGCCCTTTCCTTCGGCAAAATGGCAGCGTGAGGGTACACAAGGAGATCATATTTTTCAAGATCTTCCGGTTTTGTTTTCTTCCAAAAGTAAAGAAAATCACAGGGCGTATGGGTCAGCTGGGTTGCGGTAAACCACGCGTCATCGCTTAAGTAATCATGCGGTCCGTGCCAGACATCGTATTCTCCATCAAAGGTATTGTCATAATCCTTTACAATCGCCACTTTCGCCTGATATTCCGATCCCGTAATTTCCTTTATTTTTTTGACCTCGGTGATAAGATCCCTTATTTCATAATACCCTTTATTAGGCTTGTTGGAATAATGATTCATCCCGTGCCAGTACATCTCTATACCGAAGGAACAGGATCTCCAGCGGTAAAAACCGGCGTAATCAGCACCATGGGCAAAGCCCATATATGTCCATAATCGAAGCTGTCCCGGCTTGGGCGTAGGCCCCTGCATTCGGCAAGTCCAGCCACCGGCATAGGAACTCTGCTCAAAGACAGCAAAGGTTCCCTTGATGGAACGGCTGCGGATCATATTCCAGCTCCAGCGCCGGTCATTAAGCCTGTCCTTTTCAGGATGATGTTCAAGGTTAAAAGCAAAACCCGGAAAAGAGTCAAAGGCAATAAAATCAAGAGCCTTGTCTGCCAGCTCATGATAATCCAGATGGTTGAACAATCCGTTTGTTGAAATGAATTGCCCGGGATCAATATATTTTTTAAGAATAGTATACTGAATCATGGCAAAATTGATGGCGCTGCAGGATATAAACCGTTTCTCTTCCAACATCTGATGAGGGTTATACCCATTGTTTGGAACAAGCTTTGTTAACCCCACCTGCTCCCAATCGGTGTACTGCTGATTCCAGAACGCGGTTCCAAAGACTTCATTCAATTTTTCAAGTGTACCGTATTTATTTTTAAGATATTCCCTGAAGGCAGCATGATCACTTTCCGAATAGAACGAATCGACCTCGCAGTTAAGTTCATTGTCGATCTGCCAGCCGAGTATGGCAGGATGTTTCCCGTAATGCTCCGCGATTTTTGTGACAATTTTTGCACACAATTCCTGATATTTGGGTGAATTGTAATTATAGTGGCGGCGGGACCCGTGGTTATAGGAAACACCGTCACGTCTCATGTTCAGGGTTTCAGGGTATTTATGGGTAACCCAGGCGGGCGGCGTAGCGGTAGGAGTACCGAAAATGATCTTCATGTCATGCTTTACAGCCAGAGCAAAAAATTTATCCCAGAATTCAAAAGTATATTCACCTTCAACAGGTTCATATTTACTCCACGAGAATTCGGCAACGCGCAGAATACGAAATCCCATCTCATTAATGCGGCGCAGATCGTCTTCCCATATACTCTCGGGCCAATGTTCGGGATAATAAATCAATCCAAGACTTATCGTATCAATGTTTTTAAGCTTTCCCACAACAGCACTCCTTTAAAGTTTAATAGAGTTGTTCAATAACTTCAGTTATTGAACAACTTCCGCTAAAAAACGGTAGATTTGGCGGATTTTTGCAAAAAATACACCAAATCTGCGAGACTTGTTTAACAACCAACCGGGTTGTTAAACAAGTCCAATTTCCATCTGCCAAATTGAACGCCGGGGAATAATAAAATTACCTCCCGTATCCCTTATATCAAGGCCGTTTACCTCCCTCCACTTTGAACCGTGAAATATGGGACCCGATCCATCCAGCAAGACAGCGCGCGTAATCGGCAATTCGTTTCCGAATGAACATGAAATATCCCTGTCATAAGCGCGATTAATCAGTGTAACAAACGCTTTACCGCTTTTTCTGTGAACGGTTCCCAAACAATGAAGATCTTTGTCGGCAGAATGTATTTCAAGCATGTTTCCTTCCGCATGTTCCTTCATCAGCTTAAAAACCTGCCCGTTGACGGTCAATTCGCTTTCAAGGGGATATACCATTATCGCCCCTTCATTAACCGGCTGAAAATACATGCAGATTGGCATATTTAATCCGGCGTATTCCCTGCACATCATCTCCATCATTAATGCGGTAAACATTCCTTCAATAATACACGGATTATGATACCATGCAAAAAACACATTCCATTCATCAAAGGAAATGCCTATCTTCTTTATGTCTTCTCCTCCCGAATCCAGTATAGCCCGGAGTTCCTTAAGATATTTAAGCCATGAATCAGGTGTATCACAGACATCGTGGTAACTTTTCTTCAAACCTTCGTCAGTTACAAAATCCACGCCGTGAACGAAAAAAAACTGATAGGCATGATATGAAACATACGCAACATCTCCGGCCAGAAGCGGCAGACCTTTTTTAGTCCACGGCCCCGGATCTCTCTTGGGAGTATAGGGACCCGATGCAAAAAAAATAAGTTCACCGTCAATCTTTTTCATGGCGGCCGCCGACAGCCTTGCTTTTTCGGCATACGCTTCGGGAGTATTGAGCCCTTCCATGTGTCCGTAGCCAAATTCATTGCCCAACGACCAATAACGTACATTATAAGGTTCCGTGAATCCGCGCTCCGCCCGTTTTCCGCCCCATTCGGTATCGGCGCTTCCGTTACAGTATTCAACCCATTGGGCGGATTCTTCGGGACTGTCCCAGGCAAGATTAATCGTCAAATACGGTTCGGCGCCTATTTCCCTGCATAAGACAATAAATTCATCTATGCCGATTTCATGGAAATCATATCCTCCGCTGTGGGGCTGCGTCTCCACCGGCAGATACGAGAGCTGCGGGGCGCGCATGTCCACATCCAGAAGGCCGTCTTTCCAGTTGTATTCACCGGCAAAGTTTCCTCCCGGCCAGCGAAGCAGCGATATCCCTATTTCTTTCATTAAATCAACAACATCCTTTCTCATTCCGTGGAAATTGTCAACGGGCAGGAGCGAAACAACACCAATTTTTATTTCGGCCCTTTGCATAAAGTAAATTTCAACAGCGGCGTTCATATTGTCTTCAGGCATGACAAAGGTAAAATCATAAGGCCGCCAGTCTGCTGCGGTTATGGCAAAAGATTTTTCCGCATAAATTTCACCGGCCAAATTTACAACCCTGATGGACACCTCAAAGGGAAGAAATCCCCGGCCCTTAAGCACCGCCTTTAGCCGGTATTCGCTGTCCTTCTTGAGCGCAAGATTTTTCTGCCCTATTCCCGCATATTGATTTGCGGCGGGGTTCTGGATCACAAGCGAATTAATTTCATTGGAATTATCAGACTTTCCGTTCTCACGTACATGCCGCACATAGGCATCCTTGGGATCAAGGGTTATATAAACAGTTCCAGGACCAATCCGGTACCATTCGGCAGGCTCACCAAAATGAGCCGCCGGTTTTCCCGCAAATTTCCGGTTTCTTAAAATTTGCGCACTGAGTCCCTGAAATACCGTACTGCGGGTATGTTCCAGATTATGACCGAAAAGTGTTTTCTTAACAGTTATACCGGTGTCTTTGTGCAGATCAACTGTTATGATGTTCATGCTGCGTCTCCTTAAAAATGAATCAGATTTACCGAATGAGGAGGTAATTTTATCGCGGTGACGGAATCATACAAAAAGGAAACCGGTTCCGCGGGCTTTGCATCAACATGCCCAACATCATTATACGATTCGGTACCGGAACCCGCCAGGGTACGAATGGTATATTTTGACGGCGTCTTTCTGCCCGTCCAGTCAAACGTAACATCATGCACATTGACAGGATCCTTGTTGACCGCGGCAACAACCATATTATCGGAAGAATCCAGCGTAGCCACCAGGTCAACGGCGGCAGTGTTTTCCGTCTGGCCCGCCTTGTTGCGGACATGAAGCCGCGGCATATCTTCGGCAAAAGCGTCAAGAACAACATCCCCCAATTCCTTAACATAAAGTTCAAAGACATAATACGTTGAGCGAAGAACCAGGCCGTTCCTGTTGGTATATATGCACCCCCGTGTATTAACCACCGGCGCAAAATTGGCCATTCCTATTATGTCGCAATTGCGGTTACACATATTAAGGAAACATGCGGTGAATACCGCATCGGCCATGGTATACCGGCAATTTTCATCATTTAAATCCCGCGGCCTTAAATAATCGTCCGGCGTAAGCCCCTGTTTCACCGTATGAATATGGGGATGATACCAGCCCCTGAGGTTCCATTCATCAAAGGCAATGCGGATTTTATCCTGCAATCCCATGGTAGCAAGAAGCCCCCTGACTTTTGCTACATTATCTTCCAGATGGTTCGTATATGCCATGCATTGTTCATAATTGGCATAGTCATTGGTCCGCTGAATGGCATCCCAATAATCATGAATGGAAATCCAGTCAAGATTGTCCCCGCAGCTCCGCAACAGATTAATATTCCAGTCAAGATCCGCAAGAGCGGCAGCGGAAAGTTCTACCGACGGATCTACCCGTCTCATCATCTTCGCCGATTCGGCAACGAACCTTCCCCACTCTTTCGCCGGTTTTGCGCCTATCTCCCAGCCGCCGTAATTTTCATTGCCAATGCTCCAGTAACGCACCCGGTACGGAGCAGGATGACCGTTGGAAATGCGCAATTTCGCATACGGCCCCTGATTTGCAAGATTGCAGTACTCAACCCAGTCGCTCATTTCCTCCGCCGTGCCGGTACCGGCGTTGGTGCATATATAGGGCTCACAATTAACCTTGCGGCAAAAAGCGATATACTCATCGGTGCCGAAAGTATTCGGCTCTTCAACCCGCCATGCTTTATCAAATGTGGGAGTTCTTTCAGGACCTACCGCGTCTTTCCAGTGATGCGCCGATACAAAACACCCGCCCGGCCAGCGCAGAACCGGCGTCTTGATACGCCGCATGGCTTCAATCACGTCCTCACGGAACCCGCCGTCATCCGACAGCGGATTGCCGGGATCAAAAATACCCCCGTAAATCTGGCGGTGAAAATGTTCAATAAAATGGCCATAGATCATGGGATTTCTCCGGCCAATGCGGCGCCGGACATCAATGTGTATCTTCATAAGCATCCCCGGTATTATTCCTTTATTGCGCCTGCCGCCATGCCGGCCATTATATGTTTATTCAGAATAAAATAAACTATAAGAGTAGGCAAAATTGCCAGCACAATCGCGGCAAAAGTAGCGCCCCAGTCACGGCGTCCCATAAACCCGACAAAATCGTTAAGACCCACAGGCAGGGTCTTCATAATATTACTGGTCATAAATGTATTCGCAAAGGTAAACTCGTTCCAAATATTTACAAAATTAAAAA
>JAIROE010000343.1 GCA_031257715.1 Treponema sp.
GACGGCGCCAATGTCATACAGGAAACTTTTCTGATTAGTCTGCCCCTCCTCCGCCACAGTATTATTCTCTGCGTTACCATGAATACCATCTGGCAGTTTCAGATCTTTGAATCGGTGTATATGCTCACGGGAGGCGGCCCGCTCAAGAGTACCGAAACGGTTATTTATTCAATATATCTTTTCAGTTTCAAGTACAACAGAATGAGCATAGGCGCCGCCGGTTCGGTTTTGTTTCTCTTTTTTATCCTGATTGTGTGCGGGCTTGAGATGCTGTTATTCCGTCTCTCGGCAGACAGAAAAGGAGGCGGTGAATGAACATGCGCAGGCTGGTCCCCCTGATCCTCAAATATGCCGTATTGACAGGAGCATTGATTGCCCTTCTCGGGCCCATCTGGATGCTCTTTGTTTCTTCATTCCGGCAGACCGCCGGCATATTGAGCTATCCTCCGGTACTCTGGCCCGGAGATGGAAACCTGAACAACTTCAAACAGGTTTTTACGATGCAGAACCATGTATTTGGGCGCTGGTTTCTCAATAGCCTTATTGTTTCAGGCGGGAATACTGTGATAGTGCTCATCCTGAGTTCCATGGCGGGTTTTGCCTTTGCCAAAAGGACATTCCCCCTGAAAAACACGCTTTTTGCCATAGTTATAGCCACCCAGATGATCCCGGCGGTGGCAACCCTGATTCCCCTTTTTCTTTTGATTTCCGGTTTTTCCATGAACAACCAGTATTCAGGCCTTATTCTCCCCGGAGCGGCCAGCGCCTTCGGCGTATTCCTTATGACCCAGTTTATGCGTGACATTCCCGACGCTATTATTGAAGCGGCGGAAATAGACGGCGCAAATCCTTACAGTATATTTATCCGTATTATCGCGCCCATCACGGTTCCTACCATGAGCCTTCTTGCAATCTTCAATTTTACCCAGCAATGGGGCAGCCTTACGTGGCCTCTCATTATCGTTTCAAGGGGCGCTATGCGTACGCTGCCTTTGGGAATTGCCAGTATGAAAGATCTTTCAGGCAGCGTGTCCGGGCCTATTATGGCGGCAACCCTTTTGTCCTTTATCCCCGTGCTGATAGCCTTTCTTTGCGCCAGGGAAAAGTTTATCGCGGGCATGACGCTGGGCGCGGTCAAGGGCTGACAGGGAGGAATGATGATTCTCGGCAGCGGAAAAAAGATAGTGGTGATAGGCGATTCGATTACCGATTATGAGCGGAGGCGCCCGGTAGGCGAAGGGCTTGGAGAAGCAATGGGACACAGTTATGTGGTCCTCATCGACGCCCTCCTGAAAAGCACTTACCCCGAATCAAAGATCCGTTTTGTCAACATGGGCAACAGCGGCGACACGGTACGGGACCTTAAAAAAAGATGGCGCAGTGATGTGCTGGATCTCAATCCCGACTGGGTTTCCATACTCATAGGCGTAAATGATGTATGGCGGCAATTTGATTCGCCCCTGCGGCCCGAGGAACATGTATACCTGAAAGAATATGAAGAAACGCTGGAACAGTTGATTCAGTTTACCGAAAAAGAGGTTGAAGGCATCATCCTGATGACTCCCTTTTATATGGAGCCCAATCCCGCTGAAGCCATGCGAAATTTGATAGACCAATACGGCCAGGCGGTAAAGCGGCAGGCGGAAAAGCACAGGTGTATTTTTGTGGATCTTCAGTGCGGTTTTAATGAATACCTTAAGCATTATAGCGCCCAATCCATCGCCTGGGACCGGGTTCACCCGGATGTTGTGGGCCACATGATTATCGCAAAGGCATTTTTAAATGCCGTCGGTTTTGAATGGGACAGGCGGCCCTGAGAGCCCCGTTCCAAAGGTCAACGGCCTGCATGTCAAAAATCGGCAGTCCCCATGATCATGCACGTCCTTTTCCACGAGAAAGCGCGGAGCGGTATAGCGGCTGGCGCCATAAAGGGATAAGATAACCGGAGGCCGCGTTGAAATTGAGAATACGAATGAAGGAGAAGACACTATGAGATTCAGACCCGAACTGGAATCCATCCGCGAGCACAAGGTGCCCGAATGGTTTGAGGATGCGAAGTTTGGCATTTTTATTCACTGGGGTTTATACTCCGTCCCGGCATGGGCTCCTCCCACCGGCGAACTGGGCAGCGTTCCGCAGGATGTCTGGTTTACCCATAACCCCTATGCGGAATGGTACCTCAATTCCATCCGCGTAAAAGAGGGGCCGGCATGGGAATATCACAAGGAAAAATACGGCGAAGATTTTCCCTATGAAAACTTTATCGACATGTGGCGTGCGGAAAAATGGAATCCCTTCGAGTGGGCGTCCCTTTTCAGGGAGGCGGGCGCCCGGTATGTGGTGCCGGTAACAAAGCATCACGACGGGTTTTGCCTCTGGGATTCCGGGTATACCGGTTATAACAGTTCCCGCCGGGGACCGCACCGGGACATTGTGGAAGAACTTTGCCGGGCCGTCAGGGCGGAAGGCATGCGTTTCGGGATCTACTACTCGGGGCTTATCGACTGGCGCTGGGCAAAGCGGCCCATGCGGGACGACTATGATGTGAACCATCCCGACAACATAGGGTACGACTATTCGGACTATGCGTACAATCAGGTGATTGAACTTATCAACGCCTACAAGCCGTCTTTGATCTTCAATGACATAGGCTGGCCCTACAAGGGCGAACGTGACCTGCCCTATCTTTTTGCCCACTACTACAACACGGTGGAAGAGGGTGTCGTGGATGATCGCTGGAACGGCGTCTGGAGCGATTACGCCACCAAGGAATATCACCATGGGGAAGACAAGGCCGGCCTTGCGAAGAAATGGGAGGAATGCCGGGGCATGGGGCTTTCCTTCGGGTACAACCAGGTTGAAGGAGACGAGCATCTCCTTTCCTCCAGGGGACTGATACGGCTGATTACAGAGACCGTGGCCAACAACGGCAACCTGCTCCTCAATGTAGGCCCCCGCGCCGACGGCGTCATCCCGGAAAAACAGGCCGAACGCCTGCGCTGCCTTGGGGCCTGGCTCAAACAGAACGGCGAGGCCATTTACGGAACCCGTCCCCACAGCACACCGCGGCAGGATCTTCCCGGCGGTGAAACCGTGTT
>JAIROE010000107.1 GCA_031257715.1 Treponema sp.
TCGTTGCCGCCGAGCGGGAAGGGCATGAGACCCATCTCAAAGCCGGCATTGTAATCACTGAACATCCCGTAGGCCCAGTTTCCCTGATGTATCGCCGCGGTTTTTCCCGTGGCGAAATCGCCGCATTCCCTGTCGTAGTTCACCTCAAGGGGGTTGTACGAGTTATCCCTGATCGCGGCGTAGAAGCGGGCGAATTCCTGGAACTCGGGAGTATCCGCCATTTTCACTTTGCCCTGCGCGAGCCTGTCCATGAACGCTTCCATGTCGGGCCGTACCGCGAAAGGATGATTGAGGATGTGGCCGATGAGGAAGTAGCTTTCCTGCGAAAGGCCGAAGCCGTTGATCCCCTTTGCCTTGCTGTCCTTCAGCATCTTGAGGAAGGAATTGTAATCCCTGACATTGGCGGGATTGATAAGGCTTTTGTTGTATACCATGCCGAAGCCTTCCACCGTGTAGGGAATTCCGACCACCCTGTTTCCGGCCTTGATGATCAAGGGATCGGCGATATCCTTTATGAAAGGAAGGCCGTCAAGGGTTTCAAGGTATTTTTCCATCTGGATTACCTCGGATCCGGGAGCCAGGGAGAACTGGGAGGGACCCTGATTGTTGGCGATACGGGTCCTCAACTGCTGATAATAGTCGTCGCCCGTGGTACCCCACACTTCCACCTCTATGCCCTTTTCCGCCTCATACGCCCTCGCCGCCTCTTCAAGCTGATGGATGATCTCTACTTTGGACTGGAAGATGATGATTTTATTTCCGGTGCGGGCATCCTCTTTCCGCATACAGGAACCGAATAATGCCAGACAGAACATCGCCAGTGCGATTACCTTTAGGCCATGTTTCATAATAACCTCCGGTGCTTTCTGAAACAAAGCACGCGCATAAAACATTTTGCTAAAACATAGTTTCCCGGTTTCCTCCAGTCTATGAATATTTTAAGATCCCTGGTATTTTTATACGGTGCGAATAAAGAATTACAGCATGTCTTCCAGTGATGCGATATACCGGTCCGCGCCGGGAAGGAGTTCCCGCCTGCCTACCGCTATGGCCCGCATGCCTCCCGCCGCCGCGGCCTCTATGCCAGCAAGCGAATCTTCAAAAACCACACAGCAGGCGGGGGGAAGACGCAGGGCCTCCGCGCACTTGAGGAACACCTCCGGGTCCGGTTTGGCGCGGCTCACCCGATTGCCGTCCATTACGGCGTCAAAAAGTTCCGCGATGCCGAGCCGTTCCAGAATGAACGGGGCGTTCTTGCTTGCGGAGCCCAGCGCCCTCAGGATTCCCCCGTCCCTGAGAATGCCGAGCAGTTCCCGCGAACCGGGAAGCAGCGCACGTTCGTCAAGGCCGTGCAGGTATTCAACATACCACTCGTTTTTCTTTTGGGCCGCGGCGGCTTTTTCGGCTTCGTCCATAGTGAGCCCTCCCGTTTCAAGCAGGATTTCCAGGGATCGCATCCGGCTTACTCCCTTGAGCCGTTCGTTATCCGCCACGGTAAAATCAAAACCCAGTTCCCGGGCAAGCCGTTTCCATGCAAGGTAATGGTACTTCGCCGTATCAACCAGCACGCCGTCAAGATCGAAGATGGCGCCCCGCACGGGCTCTCCATCCAGTGCAAAAATATTTTTTTTCATGTTTTTATTATAGGACGGGAATCCGGCGATTGCCGCCGTTTTCAGTAATAGCTGATCCGGTAATCGCTTACGGAGGTAAAGCCAAGGCGGCGGTACACGGAAAGGGCGGCGGGATTCCGTTTTTTTACAAAGAGGCTGATCCCCATTCCTTCGGCGATGAGGGGCCTGACGAATTCCGCGGTCATGCGCCGCGCTATGCCAAGACCCCGGCAGCCGGGAAGAACATAGACGCCGCCGATGAGGCAGCGGGTAAAGGAAACGGCGCTGGTGTTTATTTTTCCCACGAGACGTCCGTCAAGTTCCGCGGCGAGGATACTGCCTTCGGCGAGGATGCGCTCCAGACCAAGCCGGCATGACGCGGGGTTGAAGACCGCCCCGGAAGGGAGCACTTCTTCCTTCTCGTAGCCTGACTGCAGCGCAAAGAGATCTGCCATGTCACAGGCGGCAGGGCGGCGGAACACGAGACCTCCGGGTCCTTCCCTCCGGCGGTCTGCGGGAGGGGCGCGGTCAAGGGCCATGAGTTCATAGTCAATACTTTCCCTGGGTGAAAATCCCAGGCGCGTCATTCCGTTTTCCAGAAGTTCCGCCTCTTCGCGGAGCCCCTGAACGGCGTGCAGGGGCCTGTATCCGAAAAAGCGGTTCAGAAAACGGGGAAGGGGAAGGCTGCCCGGAAACACGGGGAAAAGGGTCTGCCTGCTCTGTATGAGAAGGCCCGAAACGGTCCCTTCCCTGTCCTTCAGTACCCAGACGCGATCGGCGCCCCGCGAGCGGCGGAGAAAACGGCCGGCGGCGCCCACGTAAAGGATTTCGTTTCTTTGAAGGATCTCTTCGGCCGCCTGAACGTCCCGCCGCGTGAGATGTTTCCAGCGGCGGGGATCGCGCATTTTTCCGGGGCGGTCATTCATAGGGAAGTTTCCCCATCGCCGGAACGCGGCCCAGGATTACGGAGAAACCCGCGGCGAATGATTCG
>JAIROE010000116.1 GCA_031257715.1 Treponema sp.
CTCAATGCCCCGAATCCCGATCCGGACGCCATCGAAGTGATAGGATACCTGAACGGAAAGGATCTGGGCTATGCCGCCACAAGCCCGATGAGCCACCAAATCTACGATCCTACGGGCAAGTATCTTTTTGTCACCACTATTCAGTTGGGGAACGGCAATAAAGGGGAATTGGTGGTGCTCGATGGGAATTCCAGAAAAGTTCTCGCCCGGATCGAACTGCCGGCTCACCCCCACGGGCTTGCTCTTCCGGGATATGGAAGGTAGGTCCGAATGAATATAAAAGTATGCGTAAGCGCTTTGGTAATCGTATCGGCTTTAGCGTCTTCACTGTATCCCGAAGGCGCCCGGGACTCAAAGGCCTATGCCAACACGCCGCGTGCCAGGGCCATTCGTAAGGGTCAGGGACCGGAAATTATTCTGCCCCCACCCACGGTTGGCGTTGTAAGCCGGGCCGGGGACGAGGACAACTTTGAAAAATTTGTCTGGCCGGCGGATAAACTCAAGGCGAATTACCGCGAAGTGGTTATTATCGACGCCAGGGTGAAAAATGATTATGAAAAAGAACATCTGCCCGGCGCGGTACAGCTTCACTGGAGGGACCTAGCCGATCAGTATAACGAACCGCCTTCCGATGCAGTCATAGCCGCTGAATTCGCAAAACGGGGAATCGATGTTTCCAAACCCATTGTGGTCTATAATGAGCCCCTTGTCGGCGTTGCCGAAGAAACAAGGATACTGTGGCTACTGCGGTATCTCGGGATTAATAACAGTTATGTCCTTGATGGTGGTTTAAGTTACTGGAAATCCCATGGCGGGGAAACCACCAAAGAGGAAACCGCCATCCCCCTGCTGACGCCGGTTTCGTCGTTTAACCGGAACGAGCGCCTGATCATCTCCACGGAAGAACTAGCGTCCCGGCTTGGGACGGTAAACGTGCTTGACGCCCGAAGCGACGAGGAATACGCGAAGAGCCGGATACCCGGGGTAAAGTTTTGCTGGTTTAAGGATTTTTACCATTCTGACGGCACTTATTTTACTCCAGCCGAAACCAGGGCGAGAATCGCTCCTCTGGGTTTTGCCGAAGGCGATGAACTGGTAGTTCATTGCCAGGGGGGAATCAGATCGAGCCTTCCCTTCGTGCTTCTACAAACTGCGGGTTTTAAGGACCTCCGGAATTATTCGGCCAGCTTTGCCGGGTGGACGGGAACCAATCAGCGGCTTGACAGCGCAAGCTATTCCAATATTCCGGAATATTAATTTTTCAGGCAAACAGGATGAAGAAGCTTCAGATTGTGCTGAAAATCCTCGTTTCAATCGCGCTTGTGGCGATTCTGGTTGTTACGGCAAATATCCGGGAAATAGTTTCCACTGTTTCCCGGTTCAATATCATCTGGCTTGGGCCGGTTTTTTTCTTTATTATCCTTGCCGTTATTATCAGCGTTTTTAAGTGGAAGGCGCTTCTCAAGGCCCAGGGGATTGCCGTCTCTGTTTTAAAGTTATTCCGGTACTATACGGCCGGTTTTTTCTTTAATAATTTTCTGCCGTCAAGCCTGGGCTGCGATGGGGTACGGACGTTGCTGTTAAAAAACGAATTTAACAGTTACGCCGGCGCCGCTTCCTCCGTGGCGGCGGAACGCATTTTGGCAACAGCGAGCCTGGGCTTCCTTGGGCTCGTCGGGGCCTTGTTCGCATCTTCTCCCCAGCCTCCAGCGGCAGCCGCCCTGGGCATAATCTTTGCCGTGGGTGTCCTGCTGACGGCGCTGCTGCTTACGGGCTTTATTCCGAAAAAACTCGTGGAAAAGCAAAGCAAATTCGCCACAGGGTGGAAAGATTTCGCCGGCGCTTCGGCGGATCTTCGACGGCAACCCTTGAGCTTGGTTGTCTGCTTTGTCGAATCCATTGCCTTCCAGATGGCGGTGGCCCTTTCCCAGGAGGCGATTATTTTAGGATTGGGCCTCCCGCCGTTGGGGCTTGGAGATCTTTTTTTTGCCAGCGCCGCGTCTTCCGCCATCGCCATGATACCTTTGGGGGTGAACGGATACGGCTTCCGGGAAGGGGGATTCATCTATCTCCTTGGGCCTTTAGGGTACTCCTCCTCCGCGGCCTTTTCCGTTTCCATACTCTTCGCCTTTTTTGTGGCGGTTTACAGCTTGTCAGGCGCGTTTTTCTGGATCCGCGAAAGGCCGGCCAGGAGAAATAAAACAACAGGAGCCCAAGCATGAACGTCAACAGAAAAACACTTTTAATTTTTTTGCGGATACTCCTCCTTGCAGCCGGGTCTGTGTTGTTCATTATGCCACAGAGCAGAAAAGCGATTTTAAGCGTTGTGGCGGCGCTCGGCAGTGTCGATAGTGAACCGGTTAAAGCGTTCATCCTTTCCTTTGGGCCTTTTGCCGTTATTGTTTCTTTCCTTCTTATGATTGCCCAGGCAATCGCGGCGCCGTTTCCGGCGTTTGTCATTACCTTCGCCAATGCGGCGCTTTTTGGATGGCTCCGGGGAGCAGCTCTTTCCTGGGCCAGCGCTATGGCGGGGGCGGCCATTTGTTTTGGCGTCGCCCGGCTCTTCGGCAGGGTCATCGTGGAAAAACTCGCCGGCAAATACGCCCTTGATTCAATTGACGATTTTTTTCTCAAGCACGGAGCGCTTTCCATAACGGCAGCAAGGCTTCTTCCCTTTGTTCCTTTTGATCCGGTAAGTTATGCCGCGGGATTTACCAAAATGAATTTTTTTACCTTCCTTCTTGCCACCGGAATCGGCCAGCTTCCGGCGACCATTGTTTATTCATATTTTGGATCAACTCTTGGAGGCGGCGGCAGGATATTCTTTCAGGGGCTCTGCGCCCTCTTCGCCTTAGTCTGCGTTTCAGCCATAACAAAATCAATTTATGCCAATCGCAAAGCAAAGAAACACGAGGTAACACAAAATGAACGCCGCCAATGATCTGACCGAACTCATCGGCCATACGCCTCTTTTAAAAATAAACAGAACAAATCCGCACAAGGCAAATATCTTCGCCAAACTTGAGTCGTACAACCCCCTTTCCAGCGTGAAAGATCGGGTGGGTTTTTCCATGATTGACGCGGCGGAAAAAACCGGACGCATCAAACCAGGCGATACCCTTATCGAACCGACCAGCGGAAACACCGGCATAGGTCTCGCCTTCGTGAGCGCCATTAAAGGCTACCGCCTTATCCTTACTATGCCTGAAACCATGAGTCTTGAACGCCGAAAGATACTGCGGGCTTTAGGCGCAGAGATTGTGCTTACCGATTCATATGACGGCATGGAAGGCTCAATCAAAAAGGCCTTGGAATTGGCTGTGTCTATTCCCGGCTCTTTTATTCTCCAGCAATTTGACAATCCCGCGAACACGGCTATACACCGGCTTGCCACCGCGGAGGAAATCTGGAATGACACCGATGGACAGGTTGACATTTTCGTAGCCGGCGTAGGCACCGGTGGCACCATTACCGGAGTGGGGGAGATTCTGAAACAGAGGAAAAAGGATGTTAAAGTTATCGCCGTAGAGCCTTTCAAATCGGCGATTCTTTCCGGAGGCGTCGCCTCGCCCCATCGGATCCAGGGCATCGGAGCGGGCTTTATTCCGGGCATTTTAAACCGGAATGTGATCGATGAGATCGTTACAGTCATTGACGAGGATGCCAGCAAGACCGCCCGTGAACTAGCGAAAAACGAAGGCCTCCTGGTAGGCATATCGGGAGCGGCGGCCATGTGGGCGGCTTTGAAGATCGCCCGCGAGCCGGAAAACGAGGGGAAGAACATCATAGTGATTATTCCTGATTCAGGCGAACGGTATCTGAGCACCTGGCTTTACGAGGAGTTTGTGGCCAATAAAACCGAAGATTCGGGCGGCGCCGCTTCCATTGCCCTTGACGGCGCGGCCCATCCGCCGGCTTCAATTAGGGCGTTAAAATATTTCCGCAATGGCCTTTATTGCAGCGAAGCCATTTTCAGGGCTTTTAACGAAGAGTACGGCTTGACTATGCAGGGTGATTACAACCGTCTGCTCACCGGTTTCGGATCGGGTCTGGGGGAATCAGGCTGCGCCTGTGGAGCGGTCACCGGATGCGTCATGGCCTTGGGCGCCTTGGCCGGGAGGCAGTATAATTACGAGTCCGAACGGGTTCTTTATACAGCGGTACACAAACTGCACGACGAGTTCCGTAAAAAGCACAAGGCAATCTGCTGCAGAGTTCTTACAAAAAACGTGGCATGGAATTCAGCGGAGCATAAAATCCAATGTGAACAGTATATGCTTGACGCCGCGGATATTACGGATCGGATCTTTAATGCAGAGCTTCGGGAGTACGCCGGTTCAAAAAGCGGAAAAAAGCCCCCCATGAAAAAAACTCCCCTGGCTTTACTCCGCCGTATTGTTTCCGCCATAAAACAGGGGGCCTAATGCTTGACACAAGATTACGGAAGCATGTCGCTTTTCTTTTTGACGGCGGCGCGGCTTTTTTTGAAAAACTAAACGTTTCCCCCACCGGAGTAACCCTCATTGCTTTCGTTGCCGGGCTTACCGCAAGCGGAATTTATCTTCTTGGGTTCCCTCTGGCGGCGGTTGTTGTCTTGTGGATATCCGGCTGGCTCGACGCGGTGGATGGAACTCTGGCCCGGCGTGCCGGCAAAACCAGCAAACTCGGCGCTTTTCTTGACGTTTGGTTTGACCGGGTCGTTGAGGGCTGCATACTGCTCACCCTGGGCATTAAATACCCTGGAGCGTCTTTTCCGCTTTTATGTTCCGCCTTGGCGATCATCTTGTCCATGACCGCGTTTTTGCTGACCGGCGCCCTGGTGGAAAATAACACCAAAAAGAATTTTTTTTATCAGTCGGGAATCATGGAAAGAAGCGAAGGATTTATACTATTTTCGCTAATGTGGCTTTTGCCGAAATACCTTGATGTATTGTCATATCTGTGCGCCGCGCTGATTTTATTTACCGCCTGCCAGCGGGCGCTGCTGACCATATTGGCCTTAAAACGGGAAGGAGATAAATCATGAAGAAATTATGCATTGCGGCTTTTTTTGTCGCTGCTTTTTTTAATTGTAATAAAGAAACGATCCCGGTTGTCCTGAGCGGATGGGGAGGAGATCCGAATGTAAACGCGTGGATATCCGGAGAGTTCCTTCCCTATATTGAAAGAACAGAAGGGGTAAAAGCCGTTTGGTCTCCCATGAATATTGACGAGATACTGGCGAAAGTGGAGAATGAAAAAAACGCCGACGCCAAAGGCACGATAGACGTAGTCTGGATAAATGGCGAGAATTTCCGCTATGCCAAAGAACACGGTCTGCTGGAAGAAGGGTTTCTTTCAAGCCTGGACAACACGAAAAAATACCTCGATCTGGAGGATGAAAAAAATATCTACGATTTTGCCTATCCTACAGGTCTTTCCGAATCCCCCTGGGGCAGGGCTCAATTTATCTTCGCCGCCGATACGGCAAAGGCCCCGTCTCCCCCCAAAAACGCAAAGGAATTAAAGGCTTTTCTTGAAGAACATCCGGGAACTTTTACCTATCCTGAGTCAAATGATTTCACGGCTTCTGCTTTTCTACGGGTCCTGATCTACGATATTGTCGGCTTCGATGTGATAAAAGATATTCCGGCGGATAAAGCGTCAATCGCCCATGCCATTCGGCCTGTGTTCGATTATCTTAATGAGATCGAACCCCTGCTCTGGCGGAACGGCGCAACCTACCCCAAAACCGTGGCCCAGCTTGACGAACTCTTCCAGGATGGGAGCGTGTGCTTTACCATGGATTACAATTCCTACAAGAGCTATTCTCAGATAAACGACGGCTTCTGGCCGGCGAGCGCCAGGACTTTTGTCTGGGACAGCGGAACGCCCAGCAATACTCATTTTCTCGCTATACCTTTCAACAGCCAAAACAAGGAAGGCGCCAAAAAAGCGATCAACGCCTCGCTTTCGCCGGCCATGCAGGCGTCAAAAGCCAGACTTTCGGGATGGGGCGATGCTCCCGTGATCGACTTCAAAAAGCTGACGCCGGAAGAAAAAAATATCTTCGCCACGAATCTTGCCGGCCTCAATCCCACGGCAGCCGCTTCCTTGCTTTCCGATGAATATCTGGGGACTCATGCCCAGGCGGAACTGGCAGGCGATGTGGTGGTTATCATTGAGCAGCTCTGGCAGGAAGAAGTGCTTTTGAAATAGGGATTTTACCGGTGGGCCGCGATTATTCCTTCCAAAAAATGATATGGTCAAGGCTTCACGGGATACGTCCGTTTATTCTGCCCGCCGCAGCGCTGTGCCCGGCTGTCATGCTGGTAGCGGCTATTGCCGCCACCGCCGCCGGGCATGCGCTGATGGCCGGGAAAGGCGGGTACGCCGCCCTCCTGGCTTCCCCTTTTTTTAAAAAAGCCGTGGTGTTTTCCTTTCTTGTCGCGGTTTTTTGCGCCTTAAGCTCCGTTTTGGCGGGCGCCTTCCTGGCCTTTCTCTTCTGTGAAAAAACCGGAGGCGCTATAGTTCTTGCGAAGATCTATGTGGCGCTGCCCTACCTCGCCGCCGCTTCCTTTGTCGCCAATGCCTTCGGCGACAACGGCCTGGCGGCGCATTTAGTCAAGATTATTTATCCCCCCCTACGCGGCGCCGGAATACGGTACAATTCTGTTGGGGCCGGGGTTATTATCGCCTGTATGTATAAGCAGATTCCCTTTGTGTTTTTAACGTTAAGCGCTTTTTTCTGCGGCTTACGGGAAAAGTTTTACGATACGGCGTGCACCCTGGGCGCCCGGCCGATTACGGTTTTTTTTAAGGTATATCTCCCCAATGCCGTTCGCCCTTTGGCAGGAGCCGCTATGCTTATTTTTCAATTTACCCTTTTTAACTATGAGACCTTCGCCTTTCTGGGGCCTTCATCGCCCAAGGGCCTTGGTGAATTGCTCATCATGTTCTATTATTCTGCGGACGCTTCCCAAAAAAAGATAGCCCTTGCCCTCTGTGCCTTTCAGATCGCATTTACCGTTATTATCGCCACCGTTCTGGCGATCATCGCCTTCGGGGGGAGAAAAAAAGAATTTTGAAAAGAGCTGCCGGTATTGTCATT
>JAIROE010000230.1 GCA_031257715.1 Treponema sp.
CGAGGCGGCGATAAAAAAAATCTCCCTGAAACGGCCCAGGCCCGACGTCAGTTCCAGCGTGTAGCGGGCAAGGGGTTTTTCCCGGAAAAGGACAAGGAGTTTGTCGGCATTCCCGAAACGCCGCGAAAAGCCCGATGCCAGAAGGACGGCGTCCACCGTGCCGTTCACAGGAGGGTCCTTATACCCCGCGCCTCAAAGAAGGCGCGGTACGCGGCGAGGTCTTCCGGGTAGAGGGCTTTTGCCCCGGCAAAGGGATAGTCCCGTCCGAGCAGGCGGTATTTGTTCTGGCCGAATTGATGAAAGGGAAGAAGCTGCGTTTCCTTTATACCAAGACCGGAGAGGAACGACGCAAGGCCGGCGGCGTCTTCCCCGCCGTCGTTGTAACCGGGGATCACCGGAATGCGCGTCAATACCCTTATCCCGTTTTCAAGACAATAGCGCAGATTTTCCCTTATGGGATCAATGTGAACGCCGGTTCCTTCAAAATGCCGTTTGTCGTCATGGTGCTTTACATCGAACAGGATGAGGTCGCACCTGGAAGCGCTGCGCCGCCCTGTTTCCCTGCCGGCGTACCCGGAAGTTTCCACGGCCCGGTGTATGCCCTCTTCTCCCAGCGCGTCAAGCAGGGCGGCGGCAAAATCTTCCTGCAGCAGCATCTCGCCGCCCGAAAGCGTCACCCCGCCGCCTGATTCCTCATAAAAGGCCCGGTCTTCAAGGCAGACCGCCATGATCTCTTCAACGGAACGGCTTTTTCCCGTTACCGAGAGCGCCTGTTTCGGGCACGAGGCGGCGCAGATCCCGCAGCCGGTACATCCCGCCTTTGTCCGTATCCCCTTATCCCCGAATTCCAGAACAGAGAAGGGACAGAGGCCGGTACAGCGGAAACAGCGGACGCATTTTGCCTCGTCCCACATGACCTCAATATCCATTTTCCATGATTCGGGATTCGAACACCACCCGCAGCGCAGGGGGCAGCCCTTGAAAAACACCAGCGTTCTGATGCCGGGGCCGTCGTGAACGCTGAATTTCTGAATGTTAAAGACCAGTCCCCGTGTCATGTCTCTTTCAATATACAATCAATTAATCCGTTTGTAAACGGGTTTTGTTAATTATTTAATGAAAGTAGTTAAAATATTTAATAATATACTTGATAAGTAAAAAAACAGGCGGTATTATTATGGTATATGGATATGATGGAGCGCCGGGGGCGGATTCTTGAAATTCTCGAGCAGGATGAGCGGATCGCGGTGGGCATTCTGGCGGATCAGCTTGCCGTTTCCCGTGTGACCATCCTCAAGGATTTGAGCGAACTTGAAGAACGGGGCCTTCTGCGCCGCGAGCGCGGTCTTGTCATGCTCGATTCAACCGACGATGTGGGCAGGCGCATGGCCCGTCATTACGGAGTAAAACGGCGCATCGCCCGGGAAGCGGCCCTTTCGGTTGCCGATGGGGAAACGGTAATGATAGAATCGGGATCCTGCTGCGCCCTTTTGGCCGGGGAGCTTGCCGGCCTTGAAACCGGTTCGGAAGCCCGGCGGAAAAACTGTACCATCATCACCAATTCGGCATTTATCGCGGGCCTCTTGAGGCAGGCGCCGTTCTGCCGCGTCGTTCTTTTGGGCGGCGACTACCAGAAGGAGGCCCAGGTGATGGTAGGCCCCCTTGCCCGCGAATGCGTCCGGCATTTTTTTACGGACAAGCTCTTCATTGGCGCCGACGGCTTTACCCCCGAAACCGGTTTTACCGGGAAGGATCACCTGCGCAGCGAAATGGCGCGCGACATGTCAAAACAGGCGCGGCATACCATCGTGCTCACGGAATCGGAAAAGTTTTTTCAGCAGGGCGTGGTGTTCCTGCTCGGGGCGAAGGATGTGTCCGATGTGTACACCGACAGCCTTATTCCGGCCGAGGCGGAAGCGTTTCTCCTCTCGAAAGGGACCGCGGTTCACAAGGCGTGAAAAGGGGGAAGGTGTGAAAAAGTATGTGATGGGCATTGATGTCGGGGGAACGAAGATCGCATACGGCATCTTCGATTCCGAAAAAAAACTCGTCGCGGAGCGGCGTTCTGCCGCGGACGCGGGCCTTTCCCCGGAAGAATTCTTTGACGGCATTTCCAAAAGGGCGGAGGGCATCATGGCGGAATGCGGCATAAGGGGCGAACAGGTGATGGGCATAGGGCTTGGAATGCCTTCGTTCATCGTATTCGAGAAGGGCTATATCATCAAAACCAGCAACCTTACCCGCATTCATGATTTTCCCGCCCGCGATTATCTTTCGGCAAAACTTGGAGACATCCCTGTCATACTGGACAACGACACGCATGTCGCCGGCCTTGCCGAATACCGGAGGGGCGCCGGCTGCGGATCGGGGGACATGATCTACTGCGCGGTAAGTACCGGTATCGCCTCGGCGGCCATAGTGGACGGCAGGGTTTTGCGCGGCAGCTACGGATGGGCCGGCGAAACCGGACACCAGATTGTCACCCCCGGGGAGGGCCTTGAGTGCGGCTGCGGCAACCGGGGCTGTTTCATGTCATGGTGTTCGGGATCGATGATCGTCAGACACATACAAAGCTGGATAGCTTCGGGCGAAAAGACCCTCATGACAGAACTGGCGGGCGGCGCGGAAAACATAGACTGCAGACATCTTGAAACGGCGTTTGACCGGGGAGATCCGCTGGCCGTCCGCGCGCTCCGCCAGATGTCGAAGTACCTGGGGCTTTACTTTTACAACCTCTACCTGACTTTCAACATCAACTGTTTTGTTCTTGGCGGGGGCCTTGTAAAAATGGGAGAAAAACTTCTGGGGCCCGCGTTCGGCATTTTTAACGAATACAACCATAACGACATGGAGGTTTTCTTCAAGACGGCCGAACTTGAAGACCGCTTCGGCATCATCGGGGCGGCTGAACTTGTTTTTGACCGTTATTTTTTTACAGGAGCATAAGCAATGAATTATTTTGGCAGCCTGACGCCGCGGATGGATCAATTCCGCGAAAAACTGCTTGACGCGAAACCTTTCGTGTGCGCCGAACGGGCGGTCATCACCACGGATGTTTACAGGCGGAACATGGATCAGCCGCTGGCGCTGCGCCGCGCCCTGATGTACAAAAATATCCTTGAAAAGATGAGCATCTTCATCGAAAGGGAAACCCTCCTTGCGGGCAATCAGGCTTCCGGCAACCGCTTTGCCCCTGTCTTTCCCGAATACGCGATGGACTGGGTCATCGAAGAACTTGACTCCTTTGAAAAGCGCGACGGCGACCGTTTCTACATCACCGAAGAAACAAAGGCCGCCCTCAGGGAAATCGCCCCCTTTTGGGAGCATAACACGGTAAAGGACCGGGGGCTTGCCGCCATGCCGGAGCAGGCGAGGGTTTACTACGATCTGGGGATCATCAAGGCGGAAGGCAACATCACCTCGGGCGACGCCCATGTCGCGGTAAACTACCGCCGCGTGCTTGGTTCGGGCCTCCGGGAATCGAGAGAACGGGCCGAGGCAAAACTCGCCGCCCTCGATCTCACCGATTACAGGAACCTCTCAAAATCGTATTTCTACCGCGCCGTGATTATTGTCATCGACGCGACCGCCGCCTTCGCCAGGCGCTACGCGAACCTTGCGTTATCCATGGCGGAATATGAAACGGACAAAAGAAGGCGGAAAGAACTCCTGGAGATGAGCCGCATGCTCATGAAGGTTCCCTTTGAAAAGGCGGAAACGTTTCACGAGGCGGTACAGTCCCTCTGGTTCGTGCACCTCTGCCTCCAGATCGAAAGCAACGGGCATTCCCTTTCCTACGGGCGGATGGATCAGTACCTCTACCCGTACTACCGCGCGGACATTGACGCGGAGCGCATCGGCGAAGATGAAGCGGTGGAACTCCTTACGAACCTCTGGCTTAAAACATTTACCATTAACAAGATCCGAAGCTGGTCCCACACGCGCTTTTCGGCGGGCAGCCCGCTCTATCAAAACGTCACCGTTGCCGGTCAAACGCTTTCCGGGGGGAAAGCGGCGGACGCGGTGAATCCCCTCACCTTCCTCATCCTCAAAAGCGTGGCGCAGACGCGGCTGCCGCAGCCCAACCTCACCGTGCGCTACCACAAGGGCCTTGACATCTCGTTCATGAGGGAATGCGTCGAGGTGGTGCGCCTTGGATTCGGGATGCCGGCGTTTAACAGCGACGAAGTTATCATCCCTTCGTTTATTGAAAAGGGCGTCACAAAGGAAGACGCCTACGACTACAGCGCCATTGGCTGCGTGGAAGTGGCCGTTCCGGGGAAATGGGGCTACCGGTGTACGGGAATGAGTTTCCTCAATTTCCCCAAATCGCTGCTCATCGCGCTCAACGACGGCACGGATCCGGCGTCGGGAACGCGGCTGTGCCCTGGTACGGGCCATTTCAGGGACATGCGATCCTTTGACGAAGTAATGGCCGCGTGGGACAGGATCATCCGCGAATTTACCCGCCAGTGCGTGATCATCGACTCGACGGCGGATACGGTTCTGGAACGGGACACGGCGGACATTCTGTGCTCGGCGCTCTGCGACGACTGCATAGAGCGGGGGCTTAACCTCAAGGAAGGAGGGGCGGTCTATGACTTCATAAGCGATCTGCAGGTGGGCATCGCCAATCTTGCCGACTCGCTTGCCGCAATCAGGAAATGCGTATTTGAGGACCGGAGCGTCGGCGCGGGCAGGCTCTGGGAGGCGCTTGAAGCCAACTTTGAGGGCGGGGAAAACGAACGCATACGCGGCCTGCTCCTTGCCGCGCCCAAGTACGGCAACGACGACGACTACGTGGATCTGCTCATACGGGAGGCCTACGACATTTACATAGACGAAATGAAAAAATACCGCAACACCCGTTACGGGCGGGGCCCGGCAGGGGGGATCTACTACGCGGGAACCTCTTCGATTTCGGCAAACGTTCCCCAGGGAGCCGGAACAGCCGCCACCCCCGACGGCCGCAGGGCGGGCGAACCGCTGGCCGAAGGCTGTTCGCCTTCACACGGCATGGACAGGCGCGGGCCGACGGCGGTTTTCAAGACCGTCTCCAAACTTCCCATAAGGGAAATCACCGGAGGCGTCCTTCTTAACCAGAAGGTAACGCCCGAAATGCTGGAAAAGAACGAGGACCGGGACAAGCTCATCGCCATGCTGAGGGCGTTCTTTAACCGGCTCGACGGTTTCCACGTGCAGTTCAACGTCGTTTCCCGCGAAACGCTGCGCGAGGCCCAGGTTCATCCCGAAGCGCACCGCGATCTCATCGTCCGCGTCGCGGGCTACAGCGCCTTCTTCAATGTGCTGTCAAGGGAAACCCAGAACGATATTATTGAACGGACGGAACAGGTACTGTAAAAGACGCTCAAATAAGGTAAACTCTTCCGTGGTTCGCACCAAAAAAGAAGGCGGGAAGAGGCCGTGAAAAAAGAAAGTCTCCTTTCAAATTGTACGTCGGGGGGCTGCGGGGCAAAAATAGGCCCCGGAGAACTGGCGGCGCTTCTTGACAGTTTCACGGTCAAAAACGACCCTTCCCTAATCGTCGGTTTCGGCGGCAGGGACGACGCCGCGGTGTACCGCATTGACGGTTCCCGCGCGCTTGTATCCACCGTCGATTTCTTTTCGCCCATGGTGGAAGATCCCTTTCTCTTCGGAAAGATAGCCGCCGCCAACGCGTTAAGCGACATCTACGCGATGGGGGCGCGCCCCCTGTACGCCCTTAACCTCATCTGCTTTCCCGAAAGAACCGGCAGGGACATACTAAAAGAGATACTCAGGGGCGGCGCCGAAAAGGCCCTGGAAGCGGATACCGTGATAGCGGGCGGACACTCGATCTACGATCATGAGCCTAAATACGGCCTTGCCGTGACGGGCATTGCCGATCCCGCGCGGGTGCTTCGCAACGACGCCTGCGCCGCCGGGGACGCCCTCATCCTCACCAAGCCGCTGGGGGTGGGCCTTATCATGGCGGCCCTCCGGGCCGGAGAGGCAGGCAAAGAGGCGCTCGGGGCGGCGGCGGACAGCATGGAACGGCTTAACAAGTGGGCCGCGGAAAAATTTTCGCTCGGGGATTTTGCCGGAGCCATTCATGCCTGTACCGATGTCACGGGATTCGGCCTTGCCGTTCACGCTTGTGAGATGGCGGGCGCCGCACACACGGCGGTCATAGACGCCGCTTCCCTTCCCCTCCTTGACGGCGCCCTTGATTTTGCGGGAAAATTCTACGCCACTGCGGCCGGACAGCGGAACCGCGTTTACATGGAAGGGAAGATAGACATGGGAGCCCTCCCCCCCGCCATGCAGGAGCTGCTGTTCGATCCCCAGACTTCGGGGGGCCTCCTGGTTTCCGTCCAGGCGGAAAAGGCCGCCGCCCTTCTGGACGCGATACGGCGCGACGATCCCCTCGCCGCCATCATCGGGGAAGTCGCCGGACGGGAAGAAACGCCGGTGCTGGTCGTGTAACGCATTCCATGCGTCCGCATTCCATGCGGCCGCGCCCCGGAACGCGGACGCTTTTGTTTTTTTATAAAGGAGGAATCGTATGGAAACAATCAACGTGCTGGGCAAGCCCTGTCCCATCCCCGTCATAGAGGCGAAGAAGGCCCTGCGGAAAGCCGCCCCCGGCGAAACGGTGCGCGTGCTTGTCGACAACGGCATAAGCCGCCAGAACCTGGAAAAGATGGCCCAAGGCATGGGCTGCGCCTTTTCGTTTGAGACCGGGGAAGACGGAAACATCCTTGTCAGCATAAGCACCCCTGCGGGGACGGCGGACCTCCCCCAGGGGGCGGCCGAACGGGGCGGCGCGGCCGGAAGCGGGCCGCTCGTGGTGGCCTTCGGCAAAAACACCATGGGGGAAGGCAGCGGCGAGCTGGGGAACATACTCGTCAAGGCGTTCATCTATTCCCTCACCGAACTTGAAAGCCCGCCTGATATGCTACTCTTCTTCAACTCCGGCGTCATGCTGACCACGGAAGGCTCCACCGTGGCGGCCGATCTCAAAACGCTTGCATCAAGGGGAACGATCGTTTCAAGCTGCGGCACCTGCCTTGATTTTTACGGACTCAAGGAGAAGCTCCTGGTGGGCAACGTGACCAACATGTACGCCATCGCCTCGGCCATGAGCCAGGGCAGGCTCATCAACATATAAAAGCCCCCATGGCCGGCGCAAGCCCCCGCGAATTTATCTTCACGTTTGATTCGGTCCGGGACGCCATTGACGGCGAAAACCTCCTGCGGGAACAAGGCATCGCCGTAATGGTCATGCCGTTCCCCCGCCAACTGGGTTCGCGCTGCGGAATCTGCCTGCGGGTAAGCGCCGCCGAACTAAAGGAGGCCGAAAAAGCCCTTACAGGCGGGCCCTCCGGTTTCAGGGAAATCTACGCCTCATCGTGGGCGGAAGAAACGCCCGCGGACGGCGGGGGCCTGGCGGCGAAGCTCCGCTCCATAACGGCGGAAAGCCGGAAAAGCCTTACGCTGTGGAAGAAGGGCCCGTCCGCCTGCCGGAAGACGTGAAGACGCTTGCCGGCCGCTTCGCCCGGGAACTCTCCCTTACCGCAGGCGGCGCGGCCGTAACCGTCACCGGATCGGGCGGCAAGACCTCCCTCATCAGGCTTCTTGCAGGCTGCGGCGTGTGGCCGAAAGTCCTTGTTGCCCCCACGGCAAAGATGCTCATGCCCCCCCCGGGGAGCTACGGCCTTTTCACCGGAAGCCGCGTCCTCCTTCCCGCGCCTGAAGGAATCACACTTGCCGGAATCCTCGACCGGAAAACGGGGAAACTCTCCTCCCCTCCCCTCCCCGTCCTTGAAAAAATGGCCCCCGCTTACGATCTTCTTTTAATGGAAGGGGACGGTTCGCGCGGCCTTCCCCTCAAGGGCTGGACCGCCCGCGAACCGGTCGTCCCCCCCTTCACCACCGTCACGGTGGGGGTCATTCCCCTGTGGCCCCTGGGCCGCCGGGTGTCGGCGGAAATCGTCCACCGGCTCCCCCTCTTCTGCGCCCTCTCCGGCGCCGCCCCCGGCGAAATCATACGGCCCGGCCACCTTGCCAACGTAATTACCGCCGCCGGGGGCGCCCGGCCGGCCAGGGGGCTCTTTGCCGCCTCGCGCGGCAGGCGAATCCTCTTTTTCAGCCAGATCGAAGATCCCGATGCCGCCGAAAAGGCCCGCGAACTTTCCATGCTGCTGTGCGCGCGGGGTTTCCGGGAAACGGTCATCGCCGGAAGCGTCTTCCGCAACACCGCCGAGTGGTAAGGCGCCCCCGGCCCGCCCGCGGCCCGGAGCGGATTGTGCCCCGGCCTCCCCCGCCTGTCGCCCGAATCACCTGAAACCCGCACCGTACCGCTTGAAATCCATGGAGTATGGTGTATACTTTATGGAGTACGGTCTAAAATCCGTGGAGTATTGATTGATGTCCGTGGAGTACGATTCAACATCCGTGGAGTATGATTTGAAATCCACGGATTCTGAACTGAAATCCACGGATTCTGAACTGAAATCCACGGATTCTGAACTGAAATCCACGGATTCTGATTTGAAATCCACGGATTCTGATTTGAAATCCACGGATTCTCTCCTGAAATCCATGGATTCTATTTTGAAATCCACGGATTTTGACTTGAAATCCACGGATTCTGAACTGAAATCCACGGATTCTATTTTGAAATCCATGGATTCTATCATGGAATCCACGGATTATAACGAAAAACCCGTACCGGGGGGTTCGGGACTACGACAGGGAGGCTTGAAAGGGAATGCCGAAGAGTAACGACTGGGTCCCATCGACCAGGGTGGAGATCCTTGCGATGTGCCGAAACTGGAATGTGTACATGACGGAGGCGCGGCGGACCGCCTGGGGGGTGCCGGCGGACCAGTTTGCCAGGCTGGGGGACCTGTGGGATGAGGCCCGGACGCTCCTTTCAAGGACAAAGGACCCCAGGGAGCGGACCTGCGTGATCACAGGCCTCTGCAAGGAGGCCTTTGTGGTCCTGAAGGACAAGATGCGGTTCTTCCGGGACCGGTACTTCAAGATGCCGCCCCTCACCGAGGGGGACTGGATAGCGCTGGGTTTCAGGCTGCCCAGGTCCCGCGCCCTCCAGACATCGCCGCCACAAGGGGCGCCCGTGGTAGCCCTGAG
>JAIROE010000272.1 GCA_031257715.1 Treponema sp.
CCTGTTATACGGAACTTGGCGCAGGCGGGATTGCCGATCTGCGCCGTCTTTCCGCGCTCCTGAGCGCGAATCCCGCGCGTATTCTGGGGCTGGGGGCGGCCTCTTCCGGCCGCGCCGCGCGGGGGGCCGGGCCGGCCCGGGGCGTGCTGCTTCCCGGCACGAGGGCCGATCTCTGCGTTGTTTCTACGGGGGAAGCGTGGACGGTGCAGAGCGGGGGTTTTATGTCCCGTGGAAAGTGCACGCCTTTTGCGGGGAAGCGTCTTCGGGGTAAGGTGCTCATGACCATGCACGGGGGAAGGATTGTGTATGTACAACATGGATAAACTGTTCGCCGCGGTTGCCGGGCGGGGGCATGTCTGCGTGGGGCTGGATACCTCCGTTGACTACATTCCCGGCAGGGAGCGGCGGGGGGCCTCTTCCGGCGCCCAGGCGGCGCTCCTTTTTAACCGGGCGCTCATCGACGCGACGGCGGATGTGGCGGCCTGCTTCAAGGTGCAGATCGCCTGTTATGAGGAGATGGGGCTTGCGGGCCTTACGGCCTACGCCGAGACGCTGCGGTACATACGCCGGAAGGGCTCTCTTGTTATTGCCGATGTCAAGCGGGGGGATATTGCCGATACGGCCCTCCGTTACGCGCGGGCCCATTTTGACGGGGACTTCGAGGCGGATTTTGTCACCCTTTCGCCCTATATGGGGATGGATTCCATCGAGCCCTGGCTTTCCTGGGCGGATTCAAAGGGCAAGGGCGCGTTTGTGCTGATGCGCACCAGCAACGGGGGGATGCGGGATTTTGAGTATCTGGAGCTTGACGGGGGGAAGACCGGGCGGCGGGTGTACGACGCCGTGGGGGAAAGGCTCCTGGCGATGGCCGCCGCGAAGCGGGGGCGGTGCGGGTACGGGGCGTTCGGGGCGGTTGTCGGGTGTACCGAACGGGAAGAGGCCGCCGCCATACGGAAACGGTACGGGGGCCTTTTCTTTCTTATTCCCGGTTACGGCGCGCAGGGCGGGGCGGCCGGGGACGCGGCCCTGCTCCTTGAGGGCGGCAACGGCGGCGTGGTGAATGCGTCGCGCTCCATCCTTACGGCGTGGAAGGCCCTTGCGGCGGACGGGGGGCGCGCGGAAGAGGCGGACAACGCCTTCGCGGCGGAGGCGGCCCGTGGCGCGGCCGTCAAGATGAGGGACGACATCAGGGCCGCGCTTAATGGGACGGTCCGCTGATGTCCCGTTCTTCCGCAAAGCGGAGCCTTTCTTCCCGGCTGCTTGAAAACAGGTTCATCAACGAAGAGAGTTTTCGCCTGTACTTTGAGTGGAGGGGGTCCGCGCCCCGCGCCGGGCAGTTTTTCATGATAAAGCCGAAGCGGACTTCGGTTTTTCTGGGCCGGCCGCTGAGCGCCGCGTCCTGGGCTGCGGAAGGCGCCGTTGCGGGGTTTCTTGTCGCCCGCCGGGGCCGGGGGACGGAGGAACTTGCCGGTATGCGTCCCGGGGAAGCGGCAGAGCTGATTGGGCCCCTGGGGAACGCGTGGGATGATTTTCCGCCTGCGCCGGTCGGGAAAAAGATCGCCCTTGTGGGCGGCGGCGCGGGTGTCGCCCCGCTTGAGGCGTTCGCCCAGGAACTTGCGGCCGGGCGCGGCTTTGATTTTTACGCCGGTTTCAGGACGGGCTTTGGCGGCGAGGAGGAACGGCGCGGCCTTCTGGGGCCGGCCCTTTCCCCAAACGGAAAGCTCGTCATCGCCGTGGAAGAGGGCGGCGGGTATCTGAAGGGAAGAATCCCCGATTTCCTTGACCCTGCGGAATACGGCGCGGTCTATGCCTGCGGCCCGGAGCCCATGCTTAAGGCGGCTGCGGAAAAATGCGCCGCCCTGGGGGTTCCCTGTTTTGTCAGCATGGAGCGGCGCATGGCCTGCGGTCTGGGCGCATGCCTTGGCTGTACGGTCAGGACCAAAAACGGAAACCGCCGCTGCTGCGCGGACGGGCCCGTCTTCAGGGCGGAGGAGATCATCTTTGATGAACAGGCGGGATAAGCGGGGCGGCCGGGAAAATCCCGTCCTGGCGCTTGTCATCGCCGGCGTCCGTTTCAGGAATCCCGTCATCGCCGCGTCGGGGACCTTCGGTTACGGGAGCGAATACGCGGATCTCTTTGACGTGTCCCTCCTCGGCGGAATCTGTACCAAGGGGCTCACGCTGAACCCCTGCTCCGGCAACGGCGGCAGGCGAATTCACGAGACCCCTTCGGGGCTCATGAATTCCATAGGGCTTGAGAATCCCGGCATAGCGGCCTTTATCGAAAGGGAACTGCCCCGGCTCCGGGGCCTCGGGCCCGCGGTCATCGTAAACCTCTCCGGCTCTTCGGTGGAGGAATACGCCGAAGGCGCCCGGCTTCTTGACGAAACATCCGTTGACATGATCGAACTCAATATCTCGTGTCCCAATGTGAAAGCCGGCGGGATGATGTTCGGCCTTGAGCCTGACGCCGCCGCCCTCGTAACCGGGGCTGTCCGGGGCGCGCTCCGCCATAAGCCGCTTATGGTAAAGCTTTCCCCCAACGCCCCGGATATTGCCGCCGTGGCCCGCGCCTGCGTCTCTTCCGGGGCCGACGCGCTTTCGCTCGTGAACACTTTCAGGGCCATGGCGGTGGATGTCCGCGCGGGAAAGCCGGTGTTCGACAATGTCAGCGCCGGCCTTTCGGGCCCGGCCATAAGGCCCATCGCCCTCCGCATGGTCTGGGACCTGTGGGAGGCGCTGCGGACGCCGCGGGGAAAAGCGCCGGTGCGGCCCGTCCCCATCATTGGCATGGGCGGCATAGCGAGCGCCGAAAACGCGCTGGAATTCCTCATGGCCGGCGCCTCGGCGGTACAGGCAGGCTCGGCCACCTTCGCCCATCCCGAAACCATGCTCGAAATCATCGACGGCATCGAAGATTTTATGACAGAGCGCGGCCTTTCAAATCCGGGAGAGCTTTCGATAAGGAAGTGAAGGGCGCATCCGACCCCCCGGTTGGGTTTTCAGATACGCATATCAATACTGACCGATGATTTTTGTAACGGCATTATGAATTTTGCCGGCAATTTCCTTTCTTTGCAGGGGCGTAAAACGCTTTTCTTTCGTATCGGGCTGAACGGGTTTGTTTCTGAATAAATAATACGATTCGACGTCCAGCGCCGCCGCTATCCGTTCGATCATGTCAAGAGAAGGGAATTTTTTACCCACTTCAATTTCGGCAATATACGTTTGGGATGAATCGCACTGTTCGGCAAGTTTCAACTGCGAAAAATTGCGTAATTGGACTTGTTTAACAACCCGGTTGGTTGTTAAACAAGTCTCGCAGATTTGGCGTATTTTTTGCAAAAATCCGCCAAATCTACCGTTTTTTTAGCGGAAGTTGTTCAATAACTGAAGT
>JAIROE010000330.1 GCA_031257715.1 Treponema sp.
ACGTTCTTGAGGCGGTGAGGACCAGCGTAAATCCCAAGGTGATAGACTGCCCGGACTCTTCCAAGGGGAAGCACACTATAGACGCCGTCGCCAAGGACGGCATACAGCTTCAGGTCAAAGCGAGGGTAACCGTGCGCGCCAACATAGAACGCCTTGTCGGCGGCGCTACCGAAGAAACCATCATCGCCAGAGTAGGTGAAGGAATCGTTACCACCATAGGTTCGTCGGAATCGTACAAGACGGTGCTGGAAAACCCCGACACCATTTCCAAGCGCGTCCTTGAAAAGGGCCTCGACGCGGGAACCGCCTTTGAAATCCTGTCCATTGACATAGCCGACATCGACGTAGGGGCGAATGTCGGGGCCAAGCTTCAGGCGGATCAGGCCGAAGCGGACAAACGGCGTTTCCAGGCCGAGGCCGAAAAGCGCAGGGCCGCCGCACAGGCCCGCGAACAGGAAATGATCGCGCTGGTTCAGGAAAACCGCGCCAAAGTAGTGCTGGCCGAGGCGGAAATCCCCCTTGCCATTTCAGAAGCCTTCAGAAAAGGGAACCTGGGGATAATGGATTATTACCGCATGAAAAACATACAGGCCGATACAGACATGAGATCCTCCATAGGCGGCGAAGCGGCGGGAAAAGCCCCGGAAACGGGTCAGGTAAAATAAATGCGGAATTTTATTTTTATTGTTGTCATCGCCATTTACGCGGTGGTATATATACTGCGGATTGCGCGAAAATCGCGGCCCAAGGCACCCCCGCGCCCGGTTTCACCGGGAGATCTGTTTCCTGGCCCGGACGATGATGATGAAAGGGATCTTCCTTCCGCCCGCGCGGAAGCGTATATGCCGCCTCCCGGCGAAACCGGAAGCATTCCGGCCGCCGGGACAAAACATCCGGCTGATTTTGTCCCGGTCAAACCCCCTGACATCGCGGTCCCCATTGCGCATACAGGAAAAACCGCCGCCCCCGCGTCAGGGGAAGAAATTTTCCAGCGGTTTGAAAAAATGCCGCCCCTTGCGCGGGCTTTTGTCCTGTCTGAAATAATAGGACAGCCGAAAGGGGCAACCCCCTAAACCGGGGGCGTGACGTTATCCGTCCTGTTTTACCAGTTGTTCCCGTAACCGCCGGCACCCCGATCCCGGCGGGGTTTATCCATGGCTTCGTTTACCCGAAGCTGCCGGCCTTCAAATTCGCGGCCGTTGGTCCCGGCTATCGCGGCTGAGGCTTCTTCGTCGGTGCTCATTTCGATAAAGCCGAATCCCTTGGAATTGCCAGTTTCACGATCAAAGATGATTTTGGCGGAGGCAACGCTGCCGAAGCCGGCGAAAAGATTCCGCAGACCATCCTCAGTTGTGTTGTAAGAAAGATTGCCGACATACAGTTTTTTGGCCATTGAGAAAAGTTCCTTCACCCGGATCAAACAGGAGCTTTCGGGCTCCCGTTTTTGATTTAATGCGTCCGGGCACGCTATATTCACGTCTGCATAACCGCAGACGACTCTAATCTCCCTTCGGGTACGAACCCCGAAAAGACAGAAGATGCTTATAAACTGATAAGGAAAAGATGAGACATGCGGAAGGCGAAAGCAGAATCCTTACAACTGATAAAAAGCGAATGAAAAATCCGCCAAAATACAAAATACTCAAACAATTATCCTATTCCCCGTAACAATATCGTAGTTTTACTTTCACGTCAAGTGTTTTTTCGCTTGTAACGGCTATTTTCAGGCATTTTTTCCAAAAATCGCCTTCACGGCGGCCCGTATATCCGCGGCGCTTTTATCCGCCGCCGCCTGCGCCCCGGAGGCCGGATCGGTGTCTTCCGCCGGGGGACCTTCGGAAACGGGGCCCAAAAAAGAGACGAATCCCATATTCCGGGCGGTTTTGACCCGCCCGGAGAGCCGCCTCACGGGCCGTATTTCCCCGGTAAGGGAAAGCTCCCCGGCTATGGCCGTACCGCCCGGCAGGGGAAGGCCCGTCCGCGCGGAATACACGGCAAAAGCAAGGGCAAGTTCCACCCCCACGTCCTGTATGCGCATACCGCCCGCGACATTGACATACAGATCCTGATCGGAAAGCCTGAGGCCAAGGTGCTTTTCCAGTACGGCAGCGACCCGGGATACCCGGCCCGAATCGATCTTGTCCGAAAAAACCCGGCTCATCGCCCCTTTGGCCGGTACGGTCAGCGCCTGAATTTCCACCAATATGGTTCTGGAACCTTCCAGAACCGCGGCCGTCGCCACCCCTGCGGGCAGGGCTCCTTCCCGTCGAACCAGAAAGAGAAGGCCCGTATCGTCAACCGCCTTGAGTCCCTTTTCGCCCATGGTAAAGATCCCCATCTCGTCAACCGATCCAAAACGGTTTTTCACGGCGCGGAGAAAACGGTTATCCCCGTCGCTGGCCGAAACGGCTCCCTCAAAATAAAGAACCGCATCTACCATGTGTTCCAGGGTTCTGGGCCCGGAGATGATCCCCTCCTTGGTCACATGGGCGGCAAGGAACAGGGCGGCGTCGTGTTCCTTTATCCAGGAAACAAGCTCGAAAGAACAGAACTTCATCTGGTTTATCGTACCGGGAACCGGTCCGGCTTCATCGGTTTGAAGGGTCTGAACAGAATCGATCATAACGAGGACAGGCTTTACCGCATCAAGGATCTTCTCTATATCGGCAAGCTTTCCCGAACAGCAAATCTCTATCCTGCCCGTCCTTTCAACCCCGGAAGCGTCAAGTCCCATGCGGTCGGCCCTCATCCGTATCTGTCCGGCCGATTCCTCGCCTGAAACATAGAGGACGCGCCCTTTCGTTTCCGCAAGGGCGGCGATCTGCAAAAGCAGGGTGGACTTGCCTATACCCGGCTCACCTCCGACAAGAATCGCCGAACGCTTCATGATGCCGCCGCCCAGAACACGGTCCAGTTCCCTAATCCCGCTTCCCACGCGGCTTCCCTCCATGGGATCGACCGAGGAAAGGGGAAATGACCGGGGAAGCCCGCCGCCCGGCGCCGCCCCGGCACGTCCCGCCGCGGTTTCGACAAAGGTGTTCCACTCACCGCATTCAGGACAGCGGCCCAGCCATTTGGGCTCCTCATGATCGCAGGCGGTACATCTGAAAACTTGTCCTTTCTGTTTTTTCATGGCTGTCAATTACCCAAAAATCCGCTGTTTAAGCGCCAGAGCCGAGGGAGTTGACGCAAGGCCGCCCTGGGCGGTTTCCCGGAGACTTGAGGGAAGCGCTTCCCCCACTTCACGCATGGCGGCGATAACTTCGTCAACGGGGATGACGCTTTTGATGCCGGCAAGGGCCATGTCCGCCGCGGCTATGGCGCACATGATCCCTCCGGCGTTGCGCTTGACGCAGGGCACTTCCACAAGGCCCGCCACGGGATCGCAGACAAGGCCAAGCTGGTTCTTGAGGGCAATGGCGCAGGCGTGGCCGGCCGCCTCCGGGCTTCCGCCCGCAAGCTCCGTGAGGGCCCCCGCCGTAATGGCCGCGGCGCTGCCGCATTCGGCCTGACATCCCCCTTCGGCGCCTGAAATATAAGCCTCATTGGCGATAACCATGCCCAAAGCGCCCGCGGTAAAAAGGGACATGACCGCGTCTTCTTCAGACGAGCCCCGCTCTTCCATCATGGTAAGCACCGCGGCGGGCAGTATCCCGCAGGACCCCGCAGTCGGCGCGGCGACTATCCTTCCCATGGCGGCGTTGTACTCCGCGATGGCAATGGCACGGGCCAGCGCCTTCGCGCAAAAAGAGCCCGAAATGGCCGCCCCGCCGGCGGCGGACGTTCCGCCGCACGCATAACGCATCATGCGAAAACCGTCGCCGCCTGAAAGGCCGCTTGCCGAGCGAAGCGTTTCACTGCCGCCCCCGGAAGCCGACTGCCGCATGACGGCAAGATTTTCCCTCATCATGGAAAAGAGCTCTTCCGCGTTCTTTTCCATGATTTCCGCCTGATCCGCGAGGACTATGTCGGAAATCCGTTTCCCCGCCTTCTCCGCTTCGCCCGAAAGCAGCGCGACCGAATGGTATTCCATTATTTTCCTTCGTTCTGATTGGCCCTGAGGTACACCAGGCTGTCTATGTGCGGCAGCGCCCGCAGTTTTTCCACGGTGTTCCTGTCCATGACCCCGTCAATCTCAACCGTCATGACCGCCTGAAATCCCCTGTGTGGACGGCTCAGCCTGAAGTTGCCTATGTTGATCCCCGATTCCGCCATCACGGAAGCCACCGACGCTATCATACCGGGCATGTCCCTGTGCGCGATAATGAGGGTGTCGGAATTTCCGGTGAAGGCCGTCTCCATTTCGTTGACGACCGTAATGAGTATGCCGCCTCCGCCGACGGAGGCCCCCTGTACAGCGCATTCCTTTCCGCTTTTTCCAAAAAGATGCAGGCGGGCCGTATTGGGATGGGCGCGGGGAATTTTTATTTCCGATAACTGAAAAACAAGATCCATCTCTTTTGCGAGAGAGAAGCTGTTCCGTATGCGCTCGTCATCGGGCAGGAGGCCCAAAATGCCCGCGACAAGGGCCCTGTCCGTGCCGTGGCCCCGGTAAGTCAGGGCAAAAGATCCGGCCAGAGCGATGTCCGCCCTCACCGGTTCCTCCCCCAGTATCTTCCGGCTTATCCTCCCCATGCGGACGGCTCCGGCGGTATGGGAGCTTGACGGGCCTATCATGACAGGTCCGATAATATCAAACACATTCACATGTTTACTATACCACAAATACCAGTATACTTACAGAAGTCATGCGTATCGTTATAGTAGGAGCAGGGCAGGTCGGCATGCAGCTCGCATGGCGCCTGATACAGGAAAAACACGATGTGTCGTTGATAGAGTCGGACGGGGAGCGCGCCCGGCATGCATCCAACCGTCTTGACTGCATGGTCATACATGACGAGGGAAATTCCTGGAACGCGCTTGAAGAAGCCGGCATACTCAAGGCCGAGGCTCTGGTCTGCGTCACCGAATCGGACGAAATCAACATGATCATCTGCAGCCTCGCCGCTTCACGGCACAGAAATCTTGTCACCATAGCCCGGGTCAAGAACGATGACTATGTGAGGCTTAACCGTTCGGGCGAACAGGTCATGGGGATAAGCCGGTTCGTCCATCCGGATATGGAAGCGTCGCAGTCCGTACTGGACGCCATTGAGCATGGCGCCCTGGGGGACATTCTTTCCTTCGCCAATACACCCTACGAAGTGGGCTCCATCACCATCAGCGCAGGCTGCGCCTTCGACGGGCTTCTTATAAAGGATTACCATGAAAAAATAACCGGGGACTGCATGGTAATCCTTGTGGAACGGAACGGCGAAAGCATACTTCCGTCAGGCTCAACGCTGCTTGCACGCGGAGACCGGGCGCACTTCCTCGCCAGGGAAGCGGAAATGGG
>JAIROE010000334.1 GCA_031257715.1 Treponema sp.
AAGCTGGAATCCCGGCCCATACAGGGCAGACCCTGGGAGTATCTCTTCTATGCCGATGTGAATATACCCGGAACCGTGACCGCTTTTGACGAAGTTATCGAAGCCCTCAAAACAAAGACGCGCGACTTCTACTTTCTTGGAGCCTACAGGGGCTCGCTGTAGACAATGCTTTCCGCGAATATTGATCTGCGGCTTATCCGGGGATATACTTGCAGACAGATTCGCTGCCGGAGGGACTCATGAGTGACTGTATTTTCTGCAGAATTGCCGCGGGGGAGATCCCCTGTGAAAAAATTTACGAAGATCCCGACATGCTGGCCTTCCGTGACATCACGCCCCAGTCGCCGGTTCATTTTCTGGTGATTCCCAAAAAGCACATCAAAAGCCTTATGGAGACGGAAAAAAGGGACGGCCCCCTTTTGGGGAAGCTGCTCTTTAAGGCAGGGGAACTGGCGGCGGAACAGGGCTGCCAAAAGGGAGCCCGTTTCGTGCTCAACTGCGGATCCGATGGGGGCCAAACGGTAGACCACCTCCATATTCATGTCCTCGGCGGCCGCATGATGATGTGGCCGCCGGGGTGATGTGTCCGTACCGCAGGCGCATTTAACGTGAATCTCAGCCCCTGTTTTTCTTCGCCAGTACCATTAACAGGGCGATGTCCCCCTGCCGTACGCCGGGGATGCGCGCCGCCTGTCCCAGGGTGACGGGGCGGACACGGGAAAGCTTTTCTTTTGATTCGGCGGAAAGTCCCGCGATGGCGGCGTAGTCAAGATCGGCGGCGAGTTTGACCGCGTCCATTTTGGCGCCGCGGGCAGCGGCCCGTTTTTCCTTTTCGACGTACCCCTCGTATTTAAGATCCAACTGCGCCCGCAGAACCCACTCGGCAGGAACAGGATCGCCAAAACGGGCGTCAGGACCTTCCGCCTCCGAAATTTCCGCCCCCGGCTCACGGGGAATCTTCCGCTGCCTGATAAGCTCGTGTATTGTTTCAAGCGTTTCGGTCTTCCTGAGGAAACGCTCCCAGCGCCGATCATCCGCAAGACCCAGTTTCCGGGCTTTCGGCGTAAGGCGTGTGTCCGCGGTGTCGTGGCGCAGCATGAGGCGGTGTTCAGCGCGGCTTGTGAACATACGGTAGGGCTCTTTGGTTCCCAGTGTGGTAAGATCGTCTATGAGGACCCCTATGTACGCTTCGGCCCGGCCCGGTACGAGGGGCGCCTCTCCCCGCAGTTTCATCGCGGCGTTAATGCCGGCGATGATTCCCTGCGCCGCCGCTTCTTCGTAACCGGAACTTCCGTTGGTCTGCCCCGCCGTAAAAAAACCCGAAAGACGCTTTGACTCAAGCGACGGATACAGATCAAGGGGCTCAAGGTAATCGTATTCAACCGCGTAGGCGGGCCTTACGATACGGGCTTCTTCCAGACCGGGAATGCTGTGAATAAAATCCGCCTGTACGTCTTCGGGAAGTGAACTTGAAAGGCCGTTGAGGTACATCTCGTTTGTATAAAGTCCTTCCGGTTCAACAAACACATGGTGACGGTCCCTTTCGGGAAAACGGACCACCTTGTCTTCGATGGAAGGACAGTACCTGGGGCCTATGCCGGATATTTTCCCGCCGTAAAGCGGGGAACGGTGTATGTTTGCCCTGATAATGCCGTGGGTTTTCGCCGTGGTGTAGGTTATCCAGCAGGGAAGGGACGGCCTTTCAAACTCTGTCCCCGGTTCAACATCAAAGGAAAAGGGGGAAAGCGCTTCCCCATCCTGCCTTTCCATTTTTTCGCGGCAGATTGAATCCCCTGCGATGCGGGCGGGCGTCCCCGTTTTGAAACGCCCCATGGGAAAGCCCCTTATCCCGAGATTCCGTCCGAGGTCCGCTGCCGCCTGTTCGCCAAGGCGGCCTTCATCCGTTTCGTATTCACCTATGAAGATCCTTCCTCCCATGAAAGTACCCGCCGCGACGATCACGGTTTTGGCGGAAATGCGGTATCCGCGGATGGTTTTAACGCCGAGGACTTCCTTCCCGTCACGGGAAACAAGAAGATCCGTCACGGTATCCATGAAGATCGAAAGACCCTTCTGGTTTTCAAGCGCCAGCCGCGCCGCAGACTGATAGGCCAGCTTGTCGGCCTGGGCCCTGGGCGCCTGAACCGCAGGCCCCCGTGAACGGTTGAGGATGCGGTACTGTATCATGGTTTTGTCAATGAGCTTCCCCATTTCACCGCCCAGGGCGTCAACCTCCCGGACGAGGTTCCCCTTGGAAAGGCCGCCCACCGCGGGGTTGCAGGAAAGGGCCCCGATACGGTCGGGGTTCTGGGTGACAAGGAGCGTTGAAAGGCCGAGCCTGGCGGCGGCGAGGGACGCTTCTATACCGGCGTGTCCGCCGCCTGAAACAATGCAATCATAATCCATACGGGGGAGTTTAAATTTTATTGTATAAAATTTAAACTCGTCTTTACCGGGAGCATCATGGAGACAGACGGCGCCGTCTGGAAGACGGAAATATTCAACCTGACCGAAGGCGGCATCGTCCGAAAACTGCTTTTTATCGCCGTTCCGATCATGGGCACCCAGTTTGTGCAGATGGCCTATAACCTTACCGACATGTTTTGGCTCGGCAGGGTGGGAAGCGGGGCTGTAGCCGCCTCCGGCGCGGCCGGCATGTACATGTGGCTGTCCTTCGGCTTTACCCTCATAGGCAGAATGGGAGCCGAAATAGGCGTCGCCCAGTCATTGGGACGGGGCGACAGAAAGGCCGCGCTGGCTTTTTCCCAAAACGCCCTTTTTATGGGTGCGGCGGTGGGCATCGCTTTCGCCCTTTGCTTGATCATCTTCAGAAGGGAACTCATCGGTTTTTTCCGGTTCAGGGAGAAGGATGTAGCCTCCGATGCGGCGCGTTATCTTTTGGTAGTTTCTTTCGGCATGCCCGCGGCTTTTATATCCAACTGCCTTATCGGCACATTTAACGGCTCGGGCAATTCCGGAACTCCTTTTATCCTCGGCAGCTCTGGGCTTCTCGTCAATGTTATCCTTGATCCCTTTTTTATCTTCACCTTGGACATGGGCGTGACGGGCGCCGCCGCCGCGACGCTTATTTCCCAGATCCTCGTAGTGCTCCTGACTCTTTGGAGCATCGTATTTTACAGGAACCGGCCCTTCAAATATTTTTCTTTCAGAATACGGCCCGAAAAATCCCGGATGCTTTTGATACTCAAATGGTCCCTTCCCATCGGCATTGAAAGCATTGTGTTCTGCCTGCTTGCCATGGCGACATCCCGCGTAGAAACCTCATTCGGCGCCCACGCGGTGGCGGTAAGCAAAATAGGCTCGCAGATTGAATCCCTTTCCTGGCTTATCGGGGGAGGCTTCAGTTCCGCTATGGTCGCCTTCATAGGACAGAACTACGGCGCCCAAAAATGGGACCGCATAGCCAGAAGCGTGCGCCTCTCCGTTGTCATCATGACAATCTGGGGTATCCTCGTCACCCTGTTTCTGTGGACCCTTGGCGGTTTTGTTTTCTCCCTTTTCCTTCCCGATCCCCCGCTGGTCAGGCTTGGGGTGATTTACCTGCGCATCTTTTCCTTTGCGCAGCTTCCCATGAATCTGGAAGGCGTAGGCGCCGGGGCCTTCAAGGGAACCGGGCGGACCATTCCCCCGTCACTGGCAAGCGTCCTTGCCAACCTGACAAAACCGGTCCTTGCGTACGCGCTCTCAAGAACCGCCCTTGGCCTTTACGGCGTCTGGATTGCCGTCAGCGCCGCCACAGTCATACGGGGCCTGTGGATATTCCTTTGGTATTTTTTATCAGACAGGAAACGGGCACACCTTGCGCCCCCGCGGCCTTATCCTGGATAATGGACTTGTTCAAGAACCCGGCTGGTTCTTTGCCAAGCTTCGCTTGGCTTACAAGTCTCGCAGATTTGGTGTATTTTTTGCAAAAATCCGCCAAATCTGCCGTTTTTAGCGGAAGTTGGGGCTGTCCAGGAAGTTGGTTACTTCCCGGCCAGCCCTTGCATTTTCTCCTGTTTCGTTGAAACGTGGTTTCTCCGAAACCTTCGAAAATGCCGCACTAAAGAAGCTGTCCGAACAAGTTTTTCAAACTTTTCGGACAGGCCCAACTCGAATAAATTTTAAAAGGAGCCGGACCATGAAGATGATAAAAACCCTCAAATTTCGTTTTATTCTGTATTTTTCGGTGTTTATTATTGCCATGAGTATCGCCACGTCGATCCTCGCGGTCAGTGAAACCAGCCGGGAAGCGTCGAAGATATTTGCCGATCAGGGGATCTACACAACCGAAACCGCCGCCGCCATGATAGACGGCGACAAATTCGAAGAGCTCGTAAAAACCCTGAACGACAAGGATCCTTTCTACATCGACACTCAGGACCGGCTCTTAAAACTCAAAGGCTTTTCCAGCGCGGAGTACCTTTACTCCATGGCTCCGGCAGGCGGAAACGAGTACATGTACGTTATCGACGGCAGCGCCGCCCCGGATGACGAGGAAAATTTTTCTCCCCTGGGAGACACCGAAGATGTTTCAGGCTACGATTCGGCGTTTTTCAAATGCCGGGAAAGCCAAAAAACCGAATTTAGCGAGGTCACCTTTCAGGAGGGCTGGGGCTGGATGATTTCAATCTACACGCCCATCTTCAATTCGTCGGGAGACATGGTGGGTATCGTGGGATGCGATTTTGACGCCGAATCCCTCCACCAGTCGATTACCGCCGTGGCGGTTCGCCACGCGGGCATAGGAACCGGCTTTGTCCTTGCAGGCGGCCTCTTGTTGCTCTTCCTGTTAAGGATGATATTTGCCAGGCTTCAGACGATGAACGCCATACTCCGGGAGATTTCCGGCGGCGAAGGGGACCTTACAAAGCGCGTAAAAGTTACCGGGAAAGACGAAATCGACGAACTCGCAATCCATTTCAACCTTACCCTTGAAAAAATAAAGAACCTCGTCACCGTCATCAAGCACCTCAGCATCAACCTCTTTGATATCGGAAACGAACTGGCCGCAAACATGAATGAAACCGCCTCGGCCGTCAACGGAATCACCGCCAACATGCAGAGTATTCAGGGCGAAGTGGCGGACCAGTCGGCAAGCGTTGCCGGAACCGGCGAAGTCATGGAGAAGATAACCCTTAACGCCGAGAAACTCGGCGCGCACGTGGAGCAGCAGACCGAAAGCGTCTCCCGCTCGTCCTCCGCCATCGAACAGATGCTTGCCAACATAGAAAGCGTTACCGGTACCCTCGTCAGAAACGCCGCGAACGTGGAGGAGCTCACCGCCGCTTCCGGCGCGGGCCGCGCCGGAATACAGGAAGTGTCGGACGACATACGGGAAATCGCCCGTGAATCCGAAGGACTGTTGGAAATCAACTCTGTGATGCGGAACATCGCAAGCCAGACCAACCTCCTTTCGATGAACGCCGCTATCGAAGCCGCCCACGCAGGAGAAGCCGGTAAAGGCTTTGCCGTTGTGGCCGGTGAAATCCGCAAGCTTGCGGAAAACTCGGGCGTACAGTCAAAGATCATCTCCGACACCCTTAAAAAAATAAAGCAGTCAATCGACAAGATCACCGTATCCACCAATACCGTCATGGAAAAATTCGTTTCCATCGACGACAAGGTAAAAATCGTATCGGATCAGGAAGCGGGCATACGATACGCCATGGAAGAACAGGGGGCAGGCAGCAAACAGATTCTCGATGCCGTAGCCGTGCTCAACGAACTTACCCGGGAAGTCGAACGGGGCTCCGCCGAAATGCTTGCAGGTTCAAAGGATGTCGTGCGGGAAAGCAAAAATCTGGAGATAGTCACCGAACAAATCAGCCACGGCATAACGGAAATGGCCGCCGGCACGGACCAGATAAACGACGCCGTCGTCAAAGTATCCGAAATAAGCGCCGTCAACAAAGAGCACATCAATACCCTTGTTGGGGAAATTTCCAAATTCAAGGTAGAATGAGGCCAAATATTTTCAGCGTTTGACTTCATATCCGCGTCCTTCCCGTGGGAATGTTCGCCAACAAAATTGGCGCGTGCGGCGGAATGACTTGGCGAACGGAAGACCATGCCTGCTGGCCGGTGCAGTGCAAACAGGGCTGTTAGGTGCAATATTTTTATCCTGAATTCATTTTCCCCCTGGCCTTTTCAAATTTTCCCGAATTTTTCCAAATTTCTTCTTGACAAAATTTCCCCCATGTGTTTCTATTAATAGTAACATAAGTTTCTATATACAGAAACGATTACCGTGCGTATTTTACGCATGGAAATAGAATGTCATTGCAAGGAGTGTATCATGGCAGAAAAAATTCCGGCCCGGCTGTATCTTTCCGAGAACGAGATCCCCAAATATTGGTACAATATGCGGGCGGATATGAAGGAAAAACCGGACCCTATCCTTCATCCGGGGACCCTTAAACCGGTAACCGCGGCGGATCTGGAGCCTGTTTTCTGCAGGGAAACGGTAAAGCAGGAACTGGACGACATTACCCGTCTCATTCCCATTCCTGACGGTATAGGGGAATTTTACCGGGCTTACCGGCCGGCGCCGCTCATCCGGGCCTATTTTCTGGAAAAGGCACTGGGAACGCCGGCGGAAATTTACTACAAATTCGAGGGAACCAATACATCGGGAAGCCACAAACTCAATTCGGCGGCCGCCCAGGCATTTTACGCCAAAGAGGAAGGGCTCACGAGCCTTACCACCGAAACCGGGGCGGGGCAGTGGGGCACCGCCATGGCCATGGCTTGTGCCTTCTACGGCCTTGACCTCACGGTCTTCATGGTGAAAGTCAGTTCCGAACAGAAGCCCTGCCGCAAGGCGCTTATCGAAACTTACGGGGCAAAACTTGTCCCTTCGCCCTCAACGACCACGGAAGCGGGGAAGAAAATCCTTGAAGGGGATCCCGATACCGGCGGTTCTCTGGGCTGCGCCATCTCCGAGGCCATCGAAAAGGCGGTCAGGACGGACAAGTGCCGTTATGTGCTGGGAAGCGTTCTCAACCACGTGCTGCTTCACCAGTCCGTCATAGGGCAGGAGACAAAAGCCGCGATGGATAAATACGGGGTAACGCCCGACGTCATCATCGGCTGCGCCGGAGGGGGTTCGAATTTCGGCGGGCTTATCGCGCCGTTCATGGGGGAAAAGCTGGCGGGAAAATCGAAGACCCGGTTTATCGCCGTTGAGCCCGCCTCCTGCCCCTCTTTTACACGGGGCCGTTACGCCTACGATTTCGGCGATACCGCGAAGACTACGCCCCTCATCAAGATGTGCACACTGGGCAACGGCTTCATCCCCTCGGCCAATCATGCCGGAGGGCTTCGTTACCACGGGATGAATTCGACCCTGTCCAGACTGTACAGGGACGGGTACATCGAAGCGAGGGCCGAAGTACAGACCGGGGTCTTTGATGCCGCGGTCCGTTTCATGAAGGTTGAAGGCATATTGCCCGCGCCCGAATCGTCCCACGCGATAAAGGCCGCCATTGACGAGGCGCTGGAATGTAAACGTACAGGAGAAAAAAAGGTGATACTTTTTGGATTGACCGGAACCGGTTATTTTGACCTTTCGGCCTACATGGCCTATAACGCGAAGACCATGGACGATTACATTCCCACGGACGCGGACCTCGAGCGGAGCTTCGCCTCGCTTCCCGCCGTTTCGTAAACCGGAGGGCGCCCGTCCGGAAGGAACTCCTGCCGGAAGGGCGCTTCTTCGGCCTGTACGGGAAAGGGCAGCTCCTGATTTGAAAAGGGGAACATCACTTCATCAAGATCCTTCACTATTTTCCCGTCTATGAATCCGCGGTCCGCCATGTCGTAGAGTATGGCGATGGTTTCTTCGTGGTTTCTCCCCGGATGATACGGGCGTTCCTCGCTCACTGCCTGGTAGATGTCTATACAGGCAAGGAGGCGCGAATTGAAATCCATTTCATCCGCGGTTTTTCCCCGGTGATACCCCGACCCATCGAGTTTCTCATGATGGCTGGATGCCCACCGGCATATATGATCAAAGCCTTCAATGCCCTCAAGGATCACGCCGGTTTGCCTGACATGATCCTGTATGATACGGAATTCATTCTCGTCGAGCTTTCCCGGTTTTTCGAGTATCTCGGTGGGGACGGCGAGCTTGCCTATGTCGTGGAGCGCCGCCGCGAGGTAGAGCTCCGCGGATTCGGCCGCGCCGTAATGGTAGTGCTCCGCCATGATCCAGATCCTGTTGGCGATCTGCGATGTATGGCTGCGGGTAAAGGCGGATTTATAGTCGATGATGCGCATCACCATGCGGGCGAGCCGGAAGATGACCGTGTCGTCCACATCGGCGTACCAGGACGGAATGGCTTTCTCCGCCGAGTCAATGACACGGCCGCTGCCAAGGCTTTCCAGCATATTTTCATCAAGGACGGCAAGCATGGCGCCGGCGGCCCGTTTGGTGTACTGCGTCCCCGCCGCTTCCCGTATCTCATTTCTCAATACGGGAAGATAATCGGAACTCAGCGTTTCAAGGTGATGGTGGACATCAAGCATATCGGCTATTGCGATAAGCTCCGCCCCCAGGGGAAACTCCCCTTCCTTTTTCCCGAAAGGCCCCGTGCCGTCGGCCCATTCATGGTGGTATTGAACAAAACCTTCTATGTTGTGATCCTGCAGGAGGCCTTCGGCGTTGCGCTGGCCGTAACTGCAGTGCAGGGGAAGGGCCACCTGCTCTCCCTTTTTTTCGGCCTGTATGTATTCGGTCAGCGCGGAATCGTGGAGCAACGCACAGGTGGTCAGCGCCGAGAGTTCTTTTTCGTTCATGCCGAAAGTCCGCCCCATCGCCGCGCAAAGCACCGAGATGCGTTTGCCGTGGTGCGTGCTTGCCCCCAGGAGATGCCCTTCCGCTATGTCAAGGGCCACCGCTATCGCCCGGATAAGCTGATCCATTCTGATATTCATCATTTACATTATACGGAATTCCGGTGTAAAAAACGATGGGCACGTCCGGAAACCCCGGCCGGGTTTTAGAAGTTCCCTCGTGTATAAAGAACGGCCCGCCTCCGCGGAATTCCCTCCCGCGGAGGCTCTATGCGCCAAAACTGCCGCGCGGTAAACCGCGGGATTATTCGAAGTACCTCTTGTGCAGTCCCTTGAAGCCGCAGCAGTGGCGGGCCTCGTCGCGGGCCATTTCGTGGACCGTGTCGTGAATGGCATCGTAGCCGCGTTCCTTGGCCCGTTTTGCGATGTCGGTTTTGCCCGCGCAGGCGCCGTGTTCGGCCTCAATGCGCATCTCAAGGTTTTTCTTTGTACTGTCGGTTATCACTTCGCCAAGGAGTTCTGCGAATTTCGACGCGTGTTCCGCTTCCTCAAAGGCGTAACGTTTGTAGGCCTCGGCGATTTCGGGATAGCCTTCCCGCTCGGCGACCCGGCTCATGGCGAGGTACATGCCGACTTCGGAGCATTCGCCGTTGAAGTGGGCCCTCAGATCGTCAAGAATATCCTGCTCGACGCCTTTTGCGACTCCGACAACATGTTCGGCGGCAAAGCCTCCGCCTGATGTCTGCTCCCTGAATTTGGCGGCCGGCGCCTTGCACTGGGGACAGAATTCCGGCGGCTGATCCCCTGTGTACACATAACCGCATACTGAACACACCCATTTTTTCATACAATCCTCCATTCAAGATCTTAAAATATATATCCGGCCAACGCCGAATCATACAACACCAGCCTCCTTGCGGAGGGAAAATCATCGCGGTCCGGGGAATTTTGGCCCGGAAAGTTCCGCACATGTCCCGCACAGGCCGTAAAACACCGTCCTGCGATAATCGATAACAAAACCCGCCCCCCTGTCCGTCTCCCCGGCGTCCCGGTCCGTCAGCGCTTCCCCGGCGCATCGCAGGGCATCTTCGCCGGGACAGGGGAGATCGATGACGGCGCCGCAGCGTTCGCAGACCAGATGGGGATGGGGCGCGGTTTTACCGTCAAAACGCTCTTCCCTGTTAACCACGCCAATTGAAACCACGTCTCCTTCATCCCTGAAGACGCTGATATTGCGGTACACCGTACCCAGGGAAAGGCCGGGAATGCGGGATTTAAGCCTGTTGTATACCCACAGGGCGCTGGGGTGCTCATCCGTAGCGTTTATAGCTTCAAGAATGGCATCCCGTTTGCCGCTGTGTTTTCGTACCAGTTTCCCTGTTGACATATTATAATAATAATAACTATTATTATTTTGTCAAGGACTTTTAAAAAATTTTTGAAGAAAGGGTTCGTTTTTCGAGAAATCACCGGAAGCCGCCGGAAACGGAGGGCGGCGGGATTGGCAGGACGGCGCCTGCATCATACGGCTTGAACCATACGGCGGCGCCTGTTATTATGTGACCAACAGTAAAACAGAGGTACAGATGCAGTCATTAGGAATCAATATCGGATCTACCAGTTTAAAAATGGTTTTGACGGAAGACGGAAAAACGCAGTGGTCCGCCTCGGTTCCTCACGAGGGGGATTTCGGCGCGGCGGTACGCAGGCTCCTTTCGGAGGGCCGTGTTTCGGAAGGCCTTCCGGCCCTTGTTACCGGAAACGAAGGCCGGTTTATGTTTAACGTGGCGGGTACTCTTGAGCCCCTCTGTGTGGAGGCGGCCCTCAGGGCGCTGGATTTGAAGGCCGACGCCGTGGTCAGCATGGGCGGTGAGGACCTTGTCGTCTATTCGCTTGACGCGTCGGGGAAGATAATCAACAATTTTTCCGGCAATAAATGCGCCTCGGGCACCGGGGAGTTTCTCAAACAGCAGCTTGCCCGCATGGACATGACCCTTGAAGATATAGACAGGGTTCCCGATGACGCAAAGGTCTACCCCCTTTCGACCCGCTGTTCGGTGTTCATGAAAAGCGACTGTACCCACAGGCTCAACAAGCGGGAAGCAACCAAAAACGACATCGTCCTTTCCCTTTCGGACGTGATGGCCGTTAAAGTCATCGACTTCCTTAAAAGGGCGAAGATTATTTCGGGCAGGGTTGTTCTGACGGGGGGAATCACCCTGAACCGCCATATCATCCGCTTTATCAGGGAGAAAGCCCCTCATATCGATTTCATCATCCCCGAAACGGCCCCGGTGTTTGAGGCGCTTGGCGCCGCGGTACTGGCCCCCCAATCGGGAAGCCCGCTTCCTTCTGTCGGGCAGCTCCTCAAACCCAACGAGATACGCTTCGGCGCGCTTTCCGCGTTACGGGACTGGCAGCACAGGGTGAAGAGCTTTGAGAAACCGGGGGGAAAGGTCAAGGCCGGCCGATCCTACATACTCGGCGTCGACGGCGGTTCCACTACCACCAAGGCCTGCCTTGTGGATATGGAAACCGATGAAATTACGGCGAGCCATTACGGGCGTACGCACGGTGATCCTGTCAAGGCGCTGAAAGAATGCCTTTCGATACTGCAGGAACAGATTATCGCCGATACAGGGGGGAAGGAAATAGATATACGCCTTGTTTCCGCTACCGGATCTTCACGGGAAATCCTCGGTGTGTTTCTTGAAACCCCCGGCGTGTACAACGAGATCATCGCCCATTCTGTTGGGACCACGTTTTTCGATTCCGGGGTTGAGACGATCTTCGAAATAGGCGGGCAGGATGCCAAATACGTGCTGCTTAAAAACGGCGTTCCCATTGATTACGCGATGAACGAGGCGTGTTCGGCGGGGACCGGATCGTTCCTTGAAGAATCGGCCTCGGGGGATCTTTCAATTCATTCGGCGAAGGACATCGGTCCCATAGCGCTCGGCGCCGACGCCCCGCTCAAATTCGGCGAGCATTGTTCGGCCTTTATCAATTCCGACATACGAAAGGCCGTTCAGCAGGGAGCCACGCGGGAAAACATCACGGCGGGCATCGCCTGTTCCATCGTTGCCAATTACCTTAACCGCGTGGTGGGAAACCGTACCATAGGCGGGAAGATCTTCCTTCAGGGCGGCGTGGCGAAAAATCCCGCCGTTCCCCTTGCCTTCGCCATGATGCTGGACAAGGAGATTCTTGTTCCCCCTTCGCCCGAACTCATGGGCTGTTTTGGCGTGGCCCTGCTTGCCAAGCGCAAGCACGCGGGCGGGCTTCTTGAGGAACGGACCGTAGTAATAGACGAGCTTTTGGGCCGCGAGATAGGCTACGAGCGGGTCTT
>JAIROE010000144.1 GCA_031257715.1 Treponema sp.
ATACCCGGTATAGCAGCCGGGCGGCTCCGTTGGAATTCCGCCCGGCTCTTTTTTTGGCCCGGGCCGCCAAAAGACGGCCGGAGCCTTTGCGCCCGCCTGAAACCAACGCCCGACTGGAGTTTCGGCAGCGCCGAAACTCCCCAGCTAAACGGCGCAGCCGTTTAGCCCGCTTAGTATTTGTATTATCTTTCTAAATAATGAATATCTATCATATAACTTCCCATAATTGTTTGCTTTAGCCGTTTTATCACCCTATGTTTATAAAGCGGGCGACATGCAGAGGCATATTTTAAAAAACTGTGATGAGGAGATTGCCATGAAAACGAAAGAAGAGATTGTTCTGTTTGTAGAGGACTCAACAAGTCAATATTCCGTTTCTTACGGAGGTTATGGGAAGGAGGATATCAACCTGTTCAGATATTCACCGGTTGCCCGTTTTATATCAATATTGTCAAGACGGCCGGAAAGATCCGCCGCCGTTCCGCTTCGTAAGTAGAAAAGCCAGGGTTTTACCCTGCCGCCGAAGATGTCGCCCGCAGCCCGCTCATAGACGGCAAGTTGTCCAAAATGATTTTCCGGTCTTTCATCCCTGTCGGTTTTGAAGTCCACCACATGAATCATCCCTTCCGCCTCGAACAGGAGATCGATCTTTCCCGAAACGGGCACGATCCGGTCCTCTCCCCCGTCATGTACCGTTACCGCGCTTAAAAACGGAAACTCGGTCTTCCGGTACGCGGCCGAAAGGCAGAGTTTCCCCAGGGGGGAATCGAGGAAGCCCTTCATCATGCCGCCGGCCATGGCGGAAGCCGAAGGCCAATCCCTCTCGTCAAGGCGCGAAAGAACGGGCGGCGGTATGCGGGGTTCCCGTCCGCTGAGAAAATCATCCAGAAAGGCGTGAACGATGACGCCGAAGTCCGCGGCGGGAAGGGCGGTCTTTTCCAGAAAGGCGTCCAGCCCGCCCGGAAGCCTTTCCGGCGGAGGGCTTTCCCCTTCCGCGTATCCTTCATGCCGGAGGCTGCTCGCCGGAACGGGAAGGGGCGCAAGCCGGGGTGTCCGCATGACGGGGGTCTTCTCGTAAAAGGCCGCGGCGGCGGCGGCCGCTTCTTCCATTGAAAGTTCGTCTTTTTCGGCGGATTGTACAAGACGCCGCCTCAGGGCGCCCAGTGTCTGACGGGTGTAAACGGTGACCGGATCGATGGTATAGGGGGGGTCCCGGCATTCCTCCAGCACGGGAAGAAGCAGATCAAGAAAACTGTGGATGTTTTTTTTCTTCGACGGCTTTGGAACGGCGGCAGTGACAAAGAGTTCGCATTCCGCTCTGGTCATGGCGACGTAGAGAAGCCGCCTCAGTTCCGCGGTGATCATGCTGTTTTCCCTGTCCCTCCCCAGATTGAAAAAATAATTGCCGCTGTCCGAAGGCAGTTCCTCCGCCTGCGGCAGATTAAGGGCAGGGCCCCACTGTTCACTGTAATAGACGGCCCTGTCGTTTCTGGCCGTCCGCTCCCCCGATGCGGCACAGTACACAAAGACGACGGGAAATTCCAGTCCCTTGCTCCTGTGTATGGACATGATCCGTACCCCCGGTTCCCGTTCGGCATTTATGGAAAGATCGTCGGGACGCTCTTCCCTGCCGATAAAACCTTCAAGGTAATCAATAAAATCGGCCAGTGTCCTGCCCCGCGCGTCTACGCGGCGGGCAAGTTCAAAGAAAAGATCAAAAAGTTCCCCGTAGATCTGGGACGCGGCGGACCAGAGCGTCTGGTAGCGGTAACCTTCGTCATACCAGAGCCGCGAGAGGAGTTCCGTAACGGAAAGCACGCGCATGTCTTCACAGAGGGCGGTGTACAGCCCGCGGCCGCGCCGGTATTTTTCAAGGGCCTCCGGGGAGAGGACGGGATCGAGGGCCTGGTCAAAGGGCCGGAATTCCCCGCCGTCCCGGCCGCCAAGGAGGCAGAGCGCAAGGGAGGAATCGTCCAGGCGCACAAAGGGGGAACGGAGAAAGGCGGCGTAGGCGATGCGGTCTTCGGGATACACGAGGAGACGGAGGAGGCTGTAGAGATCGTTTACCGGGGCGTCGCTGAAAAGCCCCGCAGGCCGGTCCGCGTTGTAGAGGATACCGAAATCCTTGAATTGCCGCTCAAGGGAATACTGGCGGTTCAACGAGCGCTGCAATACGGCGAAGTCGCTGTACCTGCACGGGCGTTCAATATATTCCCCGCGCTCCCTAATCCGAAGCACATGTCCCGAATCGATCATCTCCCGTATCTTTAGCGCAATATGGACCGCCTCAAGCTCTTCTGAAGAAAGGCGGCCGGGATCATCCCTGCCCGCGCTTTCATCGAGAAAACAGAAATGAAGGCGGGGCTTTTCCGGACCTTCGGAATGGACAGGATGGCGGGGATAAAACGGAAAGTAGCGGGCCTCGAAATTTTCACCGCCGCCGCCCGAGAAGACGCACGGAAAGCGTTCGCCCTGTCCGCCGTCCGGCCCGGCGCGCGTCTCTTCCACCGGTATGCCGCCGAAGATGCGGTTGAAGGCGGCGACAAGCGCGGGATCGGAACGGTAATTGTACACGAGGTTAAGACTACCGGAGCTTTCCGATCCGGCCCGGAGAGGCCGGGGGCCGCCGTCAAGCCCTTCGGCAAGGCCGCGGAACACCGTTACATCGGCGCCCCGGAAACGGTAAATGGACTGCTTCTCGTCACCGACAAAAAAAACCTTGCCTTCCGAAAGGGATTCGGGGCCGGGGACTCCGCTCTCCATGCGGAAGGGATCTTCGGCAAGCAGGAAAACAAGATCCCGCTGGAGGCTGTTGTTGTCCTGAAACTCATCTACCATGATAGACTTGATTTCATCCTTGTAGATTTTCCTCAACTCGGGATATTTCGCAAGGGCGTCCACGGCAAGATGGGCTATGTCGCTGAAAGTCAAAAGGCCCGCCCTTCGCCTCAGGGAACCGCAGAGGATCTGAAATTCATCCAGCAGGGAAAAAACGGATTTTACAACATCGATTTGCAGGGCGGTATTGGCGATGGATTCAAGTTCTCCGTAGAGCCTGTCTTTAAAGATTCCGATGTTTTTCTTTATGCCGTCATATTCTTTTCCCCCGCCCCTTTTGCCGATGGAGGCAAGGCCGGAAAGCCATTCAAAATATACGGCGGCGCCGGGAGCGCCCTTGAACAGCGATTCGGGATCGGGTGTCCGGGGCGGCCCTTTCTCAAAGATCGTTCCAAGATCGGCGTCAATTTTAAGATCCGGCCGCGAAACGCCTTCCATACCGGAGGCAATCTCCCGCAGAAGCGCATCGGCCTCGGCGGTTTTTTCCTTCCATCCGTCAAGGAGGCCGTGAATCTGAACGTCAAAGTATTTTTCAAAATCCACGGGACGGCCAAGGGGGCTGTACTTGAGGATGGTTTCGGCAAAGAGATCCTCCGCAACGGCCCTGACGCTCCGGTCGGCAAGGAGCACCTGCAGGGCAGGATTGTCACGGTGATCCAGAACAAAGGGAAGGGCCGCCTCCATGACGAGTTCCCCTGCCGCGCCGGTGTCGCTTTTAAATTCGGGGGAAAGGCCGTAACGGCGGGCGGCGCCCCGGACCACGGAGGCGCAGAAGGAATCAATTGTGGAAATTCTGGCGCCGCTGAAATTGGCGACAGCCTCCTGCGCTTCCCTGCTGCCGCTTTCGGCGCGGAGCACTTCGTAGATGCGGCTGTACATTTCACCCGCAGCCTTGTTGGTGAAGGTAAGGGCGAGTATCTCGTTGACCCGGTATTTTTTTTCCATGATGAGCCAGGCGTAACGCGACGCCAGAACCATGGTCTTTCCCGCGCCCGCGCCGGCAGCCACCGCCGCGTTCCGATTCGCCGTCGCGGCCCTTCTCTGCGACTCGTCAAGTCCCGCGAGGATCCTTTCAATTGACACGAGGGTTCTCCTTCGGGAAATCCCCCGCCGCCCCCCGGTTCAAAAAAAAGGCGGTTCGGCAGACACCGCGGTAGACGCAGGCCATACAGTCCTCCAGGGGAATTCCGGGGCCTCCGCAATCTCCGCTGTAGTGGAATTTGCGGAGAGAAAAATCGAGCCCTTCAACGGCGGACCTGAATTGTTCAAGATACCAGTCCACGGCATCAAGGGTTGTCTGGTATTCTTCCCTGCTGCCGCCGCGGGTTCCTTCAGGATTTCCCATTACGGCGACGAGTTTGTGCCGGTTAATCAGCATGAAAAAAGCGCCCTCCGCCATGGTCCCGTTTGCCTCCTCGTACAGTTTAACGTAAAGGGGAATCTGAAAATCACAAA
>JAIROE010000163.1 GCA_031257715.1 Treponema sp.
TTGGGAAAAGGCCAGGGCTGGGAGGCGATGTACCGTATGCCGGTAACTTTCAGGTTCACTTCCTCAAGAATTTCCCGCTCGACGGCGCCTTCAAGACTTTCCCCGGCCTCGGCAAAACCCGCGATAAGGCTGTACATGCCGTCCGCGAACTTGTTGTTATGCGCCAAAAGAGCCCTGTCTTCATCGTTTATGACAATCGCAATCACGGCGGGAGAAATTCGGGGGTATTCCCGTCTTCCGCAGGCCGGACAAAGCCGGGCAAGTTCGTCGGGCGCATCGGCATTCATCGTTCCGCAGCTTCCGCAGAACCGGGACTCGGCGCGCCACTGGAGGATGTGAAAAGCCCGGAGCGCGGGACCGGCCGTTACGGGGTCGTACATGATCGTGCCGGCCGAAACCCGGGAAAGCCATTGCCTCAGGGGAAGGGCCTTCCAGCCCGGGGGAAGCGGTTCTTCCGGGGGAATGAAAGCGGCAATCCAGGGGCTTCCGGAAGGGCCGGCGGTAAAAAAAGCGGCGGAAGAGAACGTTTTTTTTATGATTTCAGGATCCGGATACCGGAGACGGAGGAAATCCGCCTCTTCGCAGGGTATCACAAGGGAATTATCCTGAAAAAGAAAGGTTTCCAATTATACGTTCTCCTCCTTCATCCACAGATTCCCTCAATGCATAATAGCCTTTTCGTCTCTTAATTGAAAGAGGCGGCGCGGGAAGCTATAGTAAAGGAAGGAGGCTCAATGAGTATCGGAAGTTATCTTGAAACCCTGCCGCTCAATGAGGTGGTCAAATGTCCGGGGGGGAGTCCAAAAGACGCCCTTCCCTTCACCGGTTATCCCAGGCAGCATCCTTCGGAAAAAAACAAGCTGATCCTCATCAATGATCCGCTGGGTTCGGAACTGACCATACTGGAATTCAAGATTGAAGATGTTCTTTTCGTGGAGGAAGTCCATTCGGCCGTAACCGAGTCGGGCGAAGGAGTGCCTCTGGTGAAGCTCTGGGTACGCAAGGGTGCTCACGGGGTCATTCTGGAACCCTTTGAAGTGGATGATCCGGTGCGGTTTGCCGGCAAATCACAGGCGCTCAGGAACCGTTTCATCCGGAGCAGCCATGCGGCCGCGGAAAAGTGACTGTCACGGGGAAAACCTCGGGCCGCGTCGCGGCCCGGACGGAATGATTCCGGCGGGGCGTTTCCATTCGCCCTGTGGGGAAGGCCTGCGCTGCGAACTTTGTCCGCGGTACTGCGTCATCCCGCCCGGCGGAAGGGGCGCCTGCGGGACGAGGGAAAACCGGGGAGGGTGTCCCGCGAACGGGGTGAAAACGGCCGGTCTTTTTCTTCCCTTCTATGGCCACGTAACCGCCATGGCGGTGGATCCCGTCGAAAAAAAGCCCCTGTACCATTTCCGGCCCGGATCGCGGATTCTCTCCATCGGGCTGGCCGGCTGTAATCTTCACTGTCCCTTCTGTCAGAATTGGCATATTTCCCAAATTAAAGGGACGGTTCCCGGCCGTTACCTGCCGCCTGAAGACGCGGCGGAAGCGGCGGCGGAAAACGGCGGTCTTATCGCCTACACCTATTCGGAGCCGTTACTGCACGCCGAGTACCTCATTGACTGCATGAAAGCCGCGAAGGAAGCCGGGGCGGCCAATATCCTTGTCACCAACGGCTGCGTCAACCGCGCCCCGGCCGAAGAAATACTCGCCCTGACCGACGCCGCCAACATAGATCTCAAATGTTTTTCCGAAAAAACCTACGCGAAGATCCTCGGGGGCAGCCTTGAAACGGTGCTGGATTTCATCACTCTTGCCCGCAGGATGAACGTCCATATCGAAATAACCACCCTTGTCGTGCCGGGAATGAACGACAGCCCTTCGGAACTGGACGCATGCGCCGCCTTTATCGCCGGCCTTGAGGAAGAATCGCCCATACCCTGGCATCTTTCCGCCTATCACCCCGATTACCGCTGGGATGCGCCGGCGACAGATCCCGTCAAACTTGTTGAAGCGGCGGAAAGGGCGGAAAAACGCCTTGCATATGTGTACGCCGGCAACATCCGTGACGGGGGCAGGTTCAGCGATACCTTCTGCCCCTTCTGCGGGGCGGCCCTCGTGAGGCGGCGGGGCTACCGCGTGGACACATCGGGCCTCATGCCGAAGAACACGGCCTTTTTCTGCGCCGCATGCGGGAAACCCGCGCCTGTACACGGCTAATCGGCGGCGGGAGGCACCTCGAAACGGCGGACTATCGTGTTGCCCGCTTCGTCAACCAGGGTAAGGGTGTGGAAACCGGGACCGGGACGGGCCTCCATTTCGTGAAAGACGGAGCTTTCCCCCAGATAAACGCCGTCCAGATGCCAGTAAATGCGGGCGGCATTTTCACGGTGGGCGGCGGAAAAGACAACGCGCCCTTCGCTGCCGTCAAGTTCCTGTGGAACATAGACCTGGCTCCCTTCCCCCGGATTAAAGAGGGCAAGGGGAAGGGATTCCGCAATGCTCCCGTCCGCGGGGGGAAGGGGTTTGTAATCGAGGTTCCATCTCCTGAAATACCATTCTTCAGCCGGGGGGAGAACAAACCACGTTGTTTCCTTTACCGGTCCGGAAGCGTTTTCCCTGCCGACGCGGAGGGTTTCCTCTTCGTTGACAATGATCCTCGTGCAGTACGGACAGGGATTATGGGGCGGGGCGTCAACCGGTACGCTCACCGTTTTTACGGCACGGCAGTCGGGGCCCGCGGGAAAACCCGAAAAGACGCAGACCTCGGCGCTTTTAAGGCGGGAGGCGGGCTGGAAAAACCACGCGCCTTCCCGCTTCGCCGCCGTGGTGTTGGAGAGCGGGCCCGAGCCCAGGACCGAAAAAAGCTCAAACAGCACGGGAGAGGCGGTAAGGGCGCTGCGAAGTTCAGCCCTTCCCTCGCCCGATGCGTTTCCTATCCACACCGCGACGGTCCAGTCGGGCCGTACCCCTATGGCCCAGGCGTCCCTGTTGCCGAAGCTGGTCCCCGTTTTCCACGCTGTGCGCCTTGCGCCGGCATATTCCTGCCAGTGGGCTTCCTCCCCGGGCCGGGCCGCAAAGGCAAGCGCCTCCAGGGTAAGCCAGGCGGCCCCCCGTGAAACGGGAGGGCGGCCGGGAGAGGAACGGCCCGAAAGGGAATGGCCGGATACGGATTCATCCCGCGGAAAAACGGAAGGCGGGAAAAAAGCGCCCTCTTCGGTGTTTACCGAACGGGCGAGGCCGCCGTAAAGTCCCGTTATCTCCCAGAGGTTCACTTCGGCACCGCCGAGGATAAGGGGAAGCCCGTATTCGGCGGCGGGACGAAACAGGGTGCCAAGCCCCATGCTCCGCAGAAGACGGGCGAAGCGTTCCACCCCGTACACCCTGAGTGAGCGGACCGCGGGCACATTGAGGGAACGGGCCAGCGCCTCATCGGCCGGAACCGCCCCCAAATACACACGGGTGATGTTTTCCGGGCCGTAGCTTCCTATTCTTGTGGGAATGTCGCTGACAAGGGAGGAGGGAAGGATATCTCCCGAATCAAGCATGGCGGCATAAAGGAAGGGCTTGAGTATGCTCCCCGAACTGCGGGGAGCCGTGACAATATC
>JAIROE010000227.1 GCA_031257715.1 Treponema sp.
GCGTGCCACTGGGCGGCTGCCTGATCAATCAGGCAGGAATCGGCAATCTGGTATTTGATTTCGTTATATTCATTAGAGTTGTTCAATAACTGAAGTTATTGAACAACTTCCGCTAAAAAAACGGTAGATTTGGCGGATTTTTGCAAAAAATACGCCAAATCTGCGAGACTTGTTTAACAACCAACCGGGTTGTTAAACAAGTCCATTGTTCCAATACGCGTCTACGGTGTTGTTTCCCACAAGCGGTTTACCGGAATTGTACTTGATGAGCACATTCCTGTCCGCGAGATCAATTTTTTGTATGAAGTATTCACCGTTAAAAAGGTTTTCATTGCACCATGCCTGTCCCTTTTGAAACAGCGCCTCATATTCTTCTTTTTCCGCGGCATGACCGAGGAGAAGGGCAATATTGGCTCCGGCCTTGAGCGCGGCAAGGTAAAAACCGTTGAGCCAGCCTGAAGGGCCGAATAATTCCATGTCAAGGGTATGGTGCTGCCGTCCTTCCATTACGCCGTCCCTGTCGTAATCCCAGCGGTCCTCATTGCTCTGTGCCCAGGCAAATTCAATGCTCTTTTTAACCGGTTCCCATTTGCCGCGCAGCCATTCAATATCCCCTGAAAGAAGATAATCGCGCCAGACTTTAATTACGCCGCCCATCTGCCCGTCAACACAGGGACGGAAACTGTCTCTGGGACTTCCCAGGGGAAGCTGCAGCCGGAACGACATGGCCCCGTCTTCCCTTTGGTTGGAAGGCGTGGTCCATACCCCGTCGAACCTTCGGTTCGCGCTTGCTCCGGAAAATTTACCCCCCGTAGAAAAGGTGTAAACCGGTTTTCGTATCAGGGTATGGCCCCAAGAACCCGCTTCGCGGGGGAGAGTACAATAAATTTCCTATCCAACGAAGAACCCAGGAGCTTGCTCCTGGGTTCTTCATTATGACCTTGACTATGGCTTTAACATGGCCGCAGCCAGGGCATCCTCTATGGCGGAGAGGAATCCCAGGGAAGATTCCGTAGCTCCGGTTATCGCGTCAATATCCTCTGTGGAGTTTCCCTCAAGGACAAGTTCCAGAAGTTCCTCCATGTCCGCTCCGCCGATTTCGTCATCGTCCTCATGGCTTAGTTCGATCCCCGCGATGCCGTTTTCATCAACCTGAACTACGGTTCGTACCTGGCCCCGGAATCCCGGAGCCGTCCCTTCATAGATGCCCGGCGTATACCGGTATCCCAGGGACCGGAAACTCAAACCCGAACAGGCGCAAAGAGTCCCAATTACGCAAAAAACCCCAATCGCACAGACGAGCCTGATCGGCACGGCCAAAGACATCACCGTCTTTGGTTTATGTATTTTTGTATGCATGAATGCCTCCAGATATATTACTATGGGAATGAGTCCCGGGTTTGCTTTAATTGAAATGAAAAAAAGTGATACTATTAGGCTGCATGTAGTTTCTTCCTTGTTTTTCTTTTGAGATCTTTTCACCTTCGCGGTTATTTTTTCTTAAATTTTCTATAAGGAACTGTACGGTTCCTAACTGCTCATATCAGTGTGTTTAGCTTTTACAACCTGCTGTCCTGTCGCCTTGCGGGAAATAGCGTCGAAGCTTCGGTTAAAGTATTAGAGTACAAGAAAGATTCTGAAATCACGTCATGCGACATGACTGAATACCTGCAAAAAGCGTTCATTGATCGAAGTTGTTCCAAAACCATGCCCCCGGCTATGCCGGGGACGGTTGCGCACAGTAAAGTAGTTTTGGAACAGGCTCAATCTTCTTTACTTTTCTTTGTCCCTGATTAAAGCAAAACGGCAACTCAATCCCATAAATATATGGGTATGAGATCTTTGCGTAAACTCAAACAGGGTGTGTGGTACGAAATTCGTACCCGTGTCAACGATAGGGAGCCCTTGTTCAGACGGGACAGGGCCAGGGCGCTTTTTACCGGTGTGTTCCGGGAGACGGGGCTCCGGTTTGTCTTCGAGATTCGCGTCCTGCGTCTTGAGGATGACTGGCTTATGTTCTATATGAAGCCTGAGGATGGGCTGGAGCTTCCCGCTATTATGAAATGGATGAAGCAGACCTTCGCCCGGCGGTGCATCCGGGCGGAGGGGCGGATCGGGCATATCTGGGGGGACCGGTATTGGTCGGCGGTGTTGGAGGGGGAACCGCTTGAGGAGAGCGGGGGCGGGACCGGTGAGCGCGGAGCGGAGACCGGGGGCAGACCCCGACCGGGGAACCGGCGCCCCGGCGCCCGTTTTTCCCCCCAATCCCCCCCGCCCGCAACCAATTCCCCCGGCGAAGCCGCGGAACAGCGCCCCGTAACCCGCTCCCAGCGCCATTCACCCTCCCAGCGTAATCGCCCGCGGGGAAAACCGCGCCGAATCCGCGCAGCCGCAGTGACACGCTGCTCCGGCCTGCCGCCTTTTCTGCGCTGTCTATGGAGCGTGGCGCCATTTCTATGCGTTTATCCTGTACATTTATTGGCACGAGTATAATTCAGAGAGGGCGTTGTTTAAAACTGAAATTTATGAACAACGCCCTTGTGTTTTGAATCTAACTAGCAGGGGGTCTGTCCCTGCGCCACAGCCGGGCAGCGTAAAGCCGCCGCCCGGCCGGGGCCCTTATTCCCCGGAAAATTCCGGGGAATAAGGGGGGACAAGGAGCTACGGCGCCTGCTGTACTACCGTAAGCTCATAATTCCTGGAGCCGGAAGTTGCCGATCCGTCCTCAACTTCGATAAGCGCCCTGGCCCCTGCATCAAACGGGCCTGGGGAGGCAACGGTGTTTTCCATCAGTTCGGCTAGAAGAGTCAGCCCGCCGGTTCCGGGGATATAGGTGTACAGCCTGACACTGCTAATAGAAGCATCGTTAGCGCCGGTTAACGATGCTGTATCCTTATACAGGAACTCATAGCTCGCCGCAACAGAGGCCGGTGTAAAGACGAAATGCTGAACAGCGTTCTGTAGTATGGATTTAGCCGCCGGAGTAGTTGTGTATATGGACGTTGTCACTGTTGACAGGTCCGCTATGGTGAGCTTAAATTCTTTGCCGGAAGACGAGGGGCTGTTCGTAACAGCAATAAGAACCTTCTTTCCTGCAGGATTGAGGAACCCTAACCCGCCCTGGTAAGAAACGGCGCTATCGGTTGGCGTGGCGCGAGCGCCGTCAGGAACGCTGGCATTAGCGCCGGTCGGATCGTCGTCGCTATAAACGTATGCGTTGACGCTGACATCAGCCCAGTTAGAATTCCCGGCATCGCCTTTAAAGCCCACGCTGTAGACCACGCTGCTGCCCGACGGCGTAAAGGTATAGTAGCGGACGTCGTTTGCCGGGATGAAGAAAGTCTGTTCGGCTGCCTGGGGCGTTATGGCGGAAGTATTTTTGACAAGCCTGTAGGAGCCCGAATCATCGGCCTTAATAATCACGCTCACCAGGGCTTTGGCGGTGGCGCCAGTGCGGATCGTTGCGATGGGACGATTGAGAGCGCCACCGCTAGTATTGTACCGGTAGCTGACGGACACCCGTCCTGTCAAGCCGGGGCCGCTTGGGTTGCCGGTTATAAAATCGGTCGTGTGCGCGTCCCGGTACTCAAGGTAGTAGGGGACGCCCGGATCCGCGGCAAAGTAGTAGTACTGTTCCGGTGCGTCGTAAACCCGGCTCCCTACGCCGGCGTTGGCATTGATGGTTTGCGTTGCCGCACCGTCGAGGTCGCTCGTCGAGGCAATGCCAAGCTTGACCTGGCTCATGAGCTCCGGCGGCGTGTAGCGTCTGGTTGCCGCGAGGGGGTAGGAGTTCACAATCTCGCCGGCGTTGACATCCTCGAAGACAACCACAAAGACTACGCCCTTGCTGGCGCTATAACCGTAGTCGTAATAATTAGTAAGCTCGGTCTTGTTGGGATCACCGCCATAGTTGTAGATGCTGTAGTCCCTATAGGCCGCAGCGCCATAGGTATACACCGGCAGCTCATTTGCGGGCGCAATGGTCCAGGCAAAAGGCGACGCGGCGGAGGTAGTTAAACTGTCAGCGACCAGATCGCCTGTAGCCGCGTCACGAATTTGCAGGCGCACTCGATCGTACTCCGGAAAATTACCGCCTGTGGGCAGGGTAAGCTCCACATTGAAGTTAAAGAAGCCGGTGGCAATCTCTACCGGGTAATCGCCCAGATCCGCTCCGTTGACTGGCCGGCTATTATCGCTTTCATGGTGCAGAACCAGATATCCACCGGCGTTGTCTATTTCATAGACAACCGGTTTGCCCTTCGCCGCATAGGGATACGAAGAAGGCTGTTGGAAATTTGAAGCCGCATACCGCCAGGCAAGGGCCCGATCGGAGTAGGAGGGAGAAGAAGCGCGGGCCTCAAAGTAGGCGATTGCCTTGCCGTTGGGTATGTCATTGACGTTGAAAAGCGCCTTGTTGGCTTCGTCATTGGAGAAATTCACCCCCCGGACGACGTCGTATACGGATGTGTCGCCGGTTATTGCGATGCTGTCTTTGTATACGCCCCCTGTTGTGATTGTGACGGACGGCGGCACGGTAACCTTCTCGATATGGGCATAGAGATCGATATCGATCTGGCCCTGTTTTTCCTGGGTCTTGTATTCCTGCCAGGGGCTAAAAAGGGTGCGCGCGCCGTCATGCATCTCGAAACGGAAGTATACGCTTTGGCCGTCTGCACCGTAATTAAGGGTACTCGCTATAGAGTGGGAGGGAATGTACAGGTTCCATTCATAAAAGCCCGATCTCTCGGTAATCGGAGCGGACCATTGGCCATGGGAATCATCGCCGGCGTAGCTATTGTTACGGGCGATCCATACCTTTTGCGGCGTATAGGCGGCGTTGCCGGATACCTCAGCGTGGCCTTCGAAGAATACCTGAGCGGTCAGATCGGCTTCGGTGAACCGGGTATAGGCCGGAGGAGTTCTGGTGGTCATATGCGGATAGATATAGACCACTTCCTCTTTGAAGATGCCGATATAATCGTTGGGGGCGCTGGTGGAATCAATGCTCCGGTCGGAAACGAGGGACAGGTACAGGGTATAACGTCCGGGCGGCAGCTCTATTTTCCCCTGGGCAAGGCGGTTCGGGTCGGGTCTGGGAACGCCCTTGCCGGGAGATTCGTCGCCGTATTTCAGATCGATGAAAATGTTCCCCTTGTTGTTTATAAAGGATATATGAGAAGCATCATAGGGAAGAGAAGGCGGCGCCGCCACATCAGGAGCTATGCGGAGCACAGCGCCGCTGAAGTAATCTCCGGGATCTCCTTTTGATGTTCCAATAAAGTCGCCGTCGGAAATGTGTCCGTAAGCGTCTCTGGTCTGATCATAATTAACGGCTACACCTCCCGGAACCATGACGTTGTATTCGAAGTAACCGGGCGCGTCCAAAGCAACGGGAGTGTCGAGGAAAACGCTGATCCTTCTAACTTCGCCGGCTATCATGGGGATTCCCTCGGTGACGCCGTAGACGGAAGGAACCTCGGTCCCGTTAAGGTCCGCCACATAGCCTACAACCGTAATTTCCCAATACCCCGCTTCCAGACGTTCCTGGATATTCCCGGTGGAAGTGACGGTCAGGGATTTTTCCACGGCCTTTACGCCGTCGAGGGTTTTGTAAAACTGGATTTCGTATTTTACCAGCTCGTCCACGGGCGCCAGGGTCCTGGCGTCGGGGCCGTTTATGGAGAGAACCACCGTTCCTTCGCTGCCGCCGGCGTCGGCCGCCTGGAATTGCGCTTCCGGGGAATCCAGAAGGGGCGCGCAGGCCGTCATGAAGAGGAGCAAAGCCCCCAGGAAAATGCCCTCGTAGATGTTTCGTCTTTTCATTGTTTTCCTCCTTTACCTTGCCGCCTGGGCTGTTACGGGGATTTTTTCAACCACCTTAAAGGTAAATTCCCCGGAATACTTCTGTTCATTTCCCTTTGCGTCTGTTTTGATTCCGATGAATGTTACCGTGTGGAGATCTTCCAGGGTCCAGTCCTGGGCATGAATGGTCAGCGTTGTGCTGACGTTATTAGTAGTATTGTTATCCGCAACCCCTTCACGGATGGGAGCCGCTTTGCCGTCAATTTTCCATTGCCAGGTTTTAAACCCGCCGGCGCTCACTATCAGGGTGTTGTAGTAGATTCCCGCCTGGTCCCCCTGTTTTATATCGTTGTCATCGCCAAAGTAGGAAAGCAGTATGGGCGAATCGTACGGAACGTACTCGGGCCCTGAAGTTCCGTTGATTTCTTTGTAGTTGGGATAGGCAAAGAGAAAACGAACCTGGTAGTTCCCCAGAAGCTCCACGGTCAATTCCTGGACGGGGGAGGACTCCTGCCTTGCGGAAACGGTCCAGACCCTCGCGCCCCCGTCTTCACCCGTTACGGTGATTGTTTCGCCCTTGAAGTTCATATAACGCGTCGCCAGATCCTCGTTGGCCGGACTTGCGGTCGCGCCGTTTGAAACGTTCAGTTGCAGGCACAGCTCGTCCAGGGGATTCCCCCTGGGCACCGATATCACGACTTCGCCTTTTTCCGCGTCAATGACCGGCTCAATGCCGGCAATACTTCCTCCGGCAGCCGTCTGCAGGCTGACTCCTACAATGTCTTTAGCGGGAGGGGGGTCTTTCAGCACATAAACCTTCCAAAGCTTTGTGTCCCCGTTTTCCGCCGTTACGGTGATCTTTGAGCCATTGACGGGATCTATGGTCCGGGCAGCCAGGACAGTATTCGCCGGATTCGCGGCCGCTCCCTCCGAAACTTCCACTTGGAGGTAGAACTTGGTTAGCGGATACTTTTGGGGGATTGTTATTTCGATTTTGGCCTTTTCCGTGTCAATAGCAAAGTCAAAATCATAAAAGTCCTCTTTTTCCGGCGTTCCCTCTGCTCCGATGTCCATTTGCAGGGCAAACCCCGTTATTTCCTTCCCGATTTCCGGCGGCGCCTCGCTCGAACAGGCTGAGAAGAGAAGGAAAGGGATGAACAACAGGAACAAAAGCAAGGCCGAATGTGGTAAAAACCCGCCTTTGCGTCCATTGCCAAATGTCTTGTGCATAATAAACTCCTTGAAAATGGTTATTTCTAACAGGGAACTCCTGCTATTTCCGGAAAAGCAGAAAAAGGACCTGCAAACCTGTAGTGGAGGAGAAAGTTCCTGAAAATGCCGGGGCAAAATAGTTCGGAGCAGTTTAAACAAGGGGAAAACCAGGAAGTTTGCCGGGATATGCCGGCTTTTATGCTGCTATTTGTACCATAACCGCACAAATAAGCCCTCCTTTTTATATCCACGGATAATAATACCAGGATTTTGAAAATAGTGTCAATTCCACGCATTGCAAGGGAAGAGGCAAGAGGGGGCGGCGGCAGAGGCTGCAATTACAGAGAGCCTGGCCCAAAACCAATTGACTGTGCGCTGCCCCGCACGGTTTTGGCCAGGCTTGCGGCAAGCCCCTGGCTATTCATATTCGCCGTCGCCATTGCTGTTTTTATCCGGCGCTTCTTCGACATTGCCAATCTTGTCCCGACCTACGCGTTGCTGATACCGATTCTGCCGGCCCTGCAGGAAGCGTGCCGGATCAACCCGCTGGTCCGGCTTCCGGTGTTTATCATGGCGGTGAACGCGTTCTTCATGGTCTGCCGGAATATGTGGGCGATACTGTCCGTGTCCATCGCAAAGGACCGCGTCCGGACGCCGGGACACCAGGCTGATTGGGAATGGCTCATGTTTTCATCATTTTTTGAAAAATTTGTTTGCCTTCCCCCGGGAATGTGCTATAATAAACATGTAGCCACCATCTACTGTAGGGCATTATTGACCCTGTAGCATTCGGGTGAATGGCCGAATGATTTGGCCCTCCGCTTTTATAGTCGGAGGGCCTTCTTTATTGCCGCCCCTCCGTGTGGACGTGCCTTCCCTGTACGCCTAAAGGCAATTCCAGCCCGATGGTCTGTAAAAAGCCCTCGTCCATGAGCAGCCCGGGGACAGGACAGTCTGCGGCGACGCGCCCCTGATGCAGAAAAATGACCCGGTCCGCAAGCTCCAGGGCCATGTCAAGGTCGTGGCTCGCAATGATGGTGGAGCCGCTCCGGTTTTTCAACAGGGCAATGAGGTTTTTCCGCGCCCGGGGATCCAGCGCGGCGGTCGGCTCGTCAAGCAGCAGAATATCCCGCTCCAGGATCAGCGTCCCGGCCAGGGCGGCCCGCTGCTTTTCA
>JAIROE010000233.1 GCA_031257715.1 Treponema sp.
GCCATTGCCGCCGAGCCGGGTTTTACGCCTTCGGTAAAGGCCAGGTCCATGCTGGCGGACGCCGAAACGCTCCTCGCGCTGGCGGAGAAGGCGAGGCGGGCCAGTGCCCCGGAGCTTAACCTGACGGCGCTGGCCGCGGGGCTGTGGGCCGGGGACCTTGCCGTGGTGGAACGGGCCCGGCTGCGGATTGAACGGCGGGGGAAGCGGGAGGGCTTTCTCTTCGGTTGCGCGGGTTTTGAGTACCCCTACGGGGAAAACCCCGGCCTCAAGGAAATCTTTGACCGGGTCTTTAACTACGCCACCCTTCCTTTCTACCTTGCCCGTGTGGAACGGGAAAAGGGGAAGCCCGATTATCCCGCACTGGAAAGACTTCAGGATGCTTTCCAGGCGTCGGGGATTGTCACCAAGGGCCATCCCCTCTGGTGGGCCCATACGGCGGGGATGCCCCCCTGGACGGCGGATCTGAAATGGGAAGACGGGAGCATGCGCCGGGAGATAGACCGGGTGATAGGGGACCGGGTGCGGCACTTTGCCGGGCGGATCAGGCGTTACGACATCATCAACGAGGCCCATGACTGGTGCAACGCCTGGATGATGAAACAGGACGAGCTTGCCGATATGACCTGTGCCTGCGCGGATGCGGTCCGTAACGCGGGGCCTGACTGCCGGACTGTGGAACACCTGCTTTATGTTTGGGGAAAACGCCGCCGACGGCCGGGTCCAGTGGGGGCTTGTCAACGAGCGGAACATGGTTCCCTATTCGTACATCAAAAGACTCCAGGAGGCCCGCTGCGACTACGATGTCATCGGCATGCAGTTGTACTGTCCCCCCCGCGACATGCTGGCCATCGACAAACTGTACGACCGCTTTGCGGTCTTCGGGAAGCCATACCACATTACGGAACTGGGGGTCCCTTCGCATGAACAGGATCTGCCTCCCTCCACCACGGAGGGGGATGTCTACTGTCTGCGTTCCATGTACAAGGGCCTGTGGCACGAGATGAACTGGAGCGAACGGGTCCAGGCGGACTGGATCGAAGACTTCTACACCCTAAGCTATGCCCGTCCCGAGATAGAGGCCCTTACCTGGTGGAGCCTTTGGTACGAAGAGAGTTATGTTCCTGCCGCCGGCATTGTCCACGCGGATCTGACTCCCAAAGAAGCGGTCCAGCGGCTGCGCAAACTGGAAGAAAGCTGGGGTTTCTCGTTCTGACCGCGGGGCGGCCGGCCGCCGCCGGTAAGGGCGCTTGCGAAGGCTGAAGTTTTTGGAGGTTCACCATTCAAGGAGCCCGGTTTCGGTGAGGGGGGGCGGGCCGCCGTTCCCTGTGCCGGGGATTTTGAAGGTCTTGATTTCAAAGGGCTTGAAGCCGAAGCGTCCCCGCGCGCCCAGCCAGGAACAGTCAATATCCGCTTCGGATGTCTTTCCCGCCGATTCAACGGCGCGGAGTATCCAGCCGTCCCCGTCTTCGGCGCGCTTGATTGCGGTGATGAGCACGGTGGAATCTCCCCGTATTTGGCAGCAGCTTTTTTCGAGGGGAAACTTTCCCCCGTGAAGTCTTCCCCCGTGAACGGATTCGACTACGTACAGGGGCTCCTGGTTAAGTTCAAGGGCGCGCCGGGCGTACTCCGAGGCGGGGGGCTTTTCGGCATAGGGGAGGAGCCGTATGTGGTATTCGTGTTCACCCTGATCCACATAACGGTGCTGAATGCCGGCGCGCGGTGGCGCGGGTTCGTGGTGGGCACAGATCGGGCTGCGGAGGAGGGTAAGGGAAAGCGCCTTTTCTTCGGCGCTGCAACTGTAAACGCCGTCGTTAAGCACGGCAAGGGCGGGGCCGCCGTCTCCTGCAAGGGCGGCCCAGCGCTGGATGGGCCATTCCCTTCCGCCGGCGCTCCTTTCCATGGAGCCGTAGGGGATCTCCGCGGTGAACTTCCCGTTCCCGAAGGCCGAAGGGATGCGGAGTTTGAGGAGCCGGTGCTTCTCGTTCCAGATTACGCGCAGTTTAAGGTCCACCGTCCCCAGCGCGCCGTTGACAATAACCCGCATGACGGCGGTGCTGTCAAAGAGCCCGTACGCGATCTCATATTCCGCCGTAACTTTCCCCTGCGAAACAGGCGTCCATGACCGCGCTTCCATCTTCCGCCTTGCCCCTTCGTAGGCGGGGAGGGCGTGGGTCCATGTGTCCGAATAGTCATCGACAATGTCGAAACTTATTTCCCCCGAAAGGTATTCGATTTTCTTTGCCGTGTCGAAGATCGAATTGATGCGGCCCGAGTCCCGGTCAATGGCGGCCTCAAGGGACCCCGATGAAATGCGCGATGAAGTCCGCGCCCAGGAAAGGCCGGCAGGGTCTTCGTCCACGGTGTTCCTGTGGCCCGTCAGTTTGAAAGCCGTGTATCCCAGCGGCGGCAGAACCGCGTTAAAGCGCGCGGCGTGGGTATAGGAGCCGGCGATGGCGTTGGTGGGCACCAGTTCAAAGGGAATCCCGTTTCCGTGTATGTCGTAAACAGCGTCGCTTGCGCCGTTTATTTCGATGCACTGCACGGTCTTCCAGGGATGGGGATTCCACACGATTGCCGTCGAGCCTTCTTCAAAGGTTGCCGTCCCGGCGGCAAGGCGGTGCAGCAGCCGCGTGGTTATTTCGGAGGCGGTTTCCTCCGCCCAGCCGTATGCGCCGAAGATTTTGGGGTAGGCGCCGGGGATGGAACAGCCCCCAAGGGAATCGTGGAACTGGTTGACAAGGACTTTCTTCCAGCCCTGCCGCAGGGCTTCGTCGTATTCCTTTATGTCGCTTCCCAGAACGGAGTACATCTTTTCCGCGCAAAGGAGGCGCTGTTCCGTTCTGTTGTTCGCCTTCTTGAGGCGGCTCATGGAACTGTAGCAGCCTATGGCGTGATACTGGAGATCGTCCCTTACGACGGGCCTTTCCCCGCGTTCGACAAGCCCGGAAACTTCGCCGAAGTAGCGTTCGGGATCGCTGTAAACGAGGTCCGCGGCGGCAGGGTCTCTCCCGCCGTCTTTTCTGAAAGCATCAAGGATGGCAAGGTTCTCCTTCGTGGGGCCCCCTCCGTGGTTTCCCACCCCGTAGAAACACATGAGGGGGATGCCTTCTTCCCCGGCAAGCCGGCGGAAAAAAGGGATCTTCTGTTCGAGTCCCGGCCCCCATTCGCTGTCGTTGGTGTATGCGGGGGGAACGCGGTAGGCGGTAACGCGGGAACCGTCAATGCCCTCCCAGGTAAAAAGGTGGGAGGGAAGCTCTTTTTCCTTTTTCCCCGGCCGCATGAAAACGTAGGAGCGCAGGCCCAGCCCGGCGAGGATCTGGGGAAGGTTCCCGTTATGGCCAAAGGAGTCTATGTTGTAGCCGGTAACCGCCGTCTTTCCGAATTTTTCCCTGAAGTACCGCTGGCCGTAAAGGCCCTGCCGTACAAAAGCCTCCCCCGCCGGGGCATTGCAGTCCGGTTGAAGCCACCATCCCCCGGCTATGCGCCAGCGGCCCCCCTCAACCGCCTTTTGTATCCTTTCAAAGAGGGCAGGATCGGTTTGTTCAACCACGTTGTAGTAGTAAGCGCACGCACAGGTGAAAACAAAGTCTTCATGTTCCGCTATCCGGTCCAGCGCCGAAGCGAATGTGGCGCGTATTTCTTGCAGTCCCTCTTCCCATTTCCACAGCCACAGCACGTCGATATGGGCGTTACCGACAAGATGAATGGTATTTGACATAAAAACCCCCCGCGCCGCTCATTCAAGCTCCAGAATAACGGCCCTTACACTGAAAGGCAAGAGGTCAAAGGAAAGCTCCCCGCCGTCCAGCCGGGCCTCTCCCGTCCGTTTTGTTTCACAGGCGCCGGTAAGATACGCCGATTTTGCCCTGAAACCCAGCCTGAACACCGCTCTGGTCTTCTTGCCTTCGATCTCGTACACACGGAAAAGGATGCGCTTCCCGCCCGCCTCGGACCGCTTGACGGCCGAAACCACCACGCTTCCCCCTTCCAGCGAAAGGAGGCTGCCTTCGGCGGCAAGGGGCCCGCCATGAAACTTTCCCGAAATGACCGTACAGGGGTGACGGTAGGCAAGGCTTTCGCGGACCGCCTCCATCGCCGCTCCGGGACCGGCCGCAAAGGGAACGACGGCGAATGAGAAGCGGTGCCGTCCCGTTTCAGGCGTGGAATCGGGAGCATAGGCGCCGCGGATCAGGGTAAGGGACATGGAATTTCCGGTTCCGGCGGGACTTCCGGTTCCATTGCCGTTCAGGCAGCGGAAGCCGTATTTGTCCATGGAAAAGAGGGCCAGTGAAACGGGGCCCCTGCTGTTTTCGGCAAGAACAAAACTTTCGGCGGGAAGATCCATGTCCGCCCCTTCCCTGTATGTTGTGCCGAAGGGAACGTCAAAGAGGAAGCGGGGCGCGTAGTTAAGGGGAAGGTAGAAATGCAGATTCGGCGCGCCCCCCGCTTCGTCCGAACCGAATTCACGCCAGTCACAGGTAACGTCGTAGCGGAGGCGCTTCGAGCCTTCGTCAAGCGAAACGGCCGCCTCAAGGGAGGAGCCGCTGCCGAAGCGGGTGCGGAGCAGAAAGGCGCCGCGCAGCGTCTTCCGGCCGAAGCTCACCGCGTCCGTGTGTCCGTAGAGATCGTCTTCGCGACGGGGTTCATGCCGCACGGGGATGATCTCGATATTTTCGGTGATGTTCGTGATCTCCTTGTAGCGGCCCTCAAACCATGCAGACATGCCCGGATGCCAGTTGGTGACGCCCTTGTACACGCTTTCCCGCGCAAGCCGGAAAATCCCGCAGTCTCGGGAATTTTCCTTCCCGGCGTTTCCGGCAAGTTCGGCGCCGCTTTCCCTGTCGATGAACGAAGCGATGCTCCCGTTACGGGGATCAAGGGTCACTTTTACCTTCCCGTTTTCAAGGACAAAGGTATCGGGCTTTTGAACGCGCATGTCGTTGATGAAAACAAAATTCCGCCCGTAGTTCTTTTTCTCTTCAATTACAACGGACGAATAACCCGCGGCCGGAACGGAAAGGCGGGCGATGAGGGTGTCGAAATGATGTCCCCAATATTCGCCGCTTTCGCCGTGCTGAAATTCAACCTCGTTTCCCCCCGCGTCCCGAATGGCGGCGTCTGTCGTGCTGCCTTCGTAATCCCAGACGGTTATGGGAACAAGTTCCTTCCGGTCAAAGGGCAGGGGGTTAAAGACATGGTAAACCCGTGTCAAACCGGCGCTCCGTCCGGTCTGGCCGAAGCCCGCCCCCGCGCCTTCCCCCCGCGAGGCGTCCGTCCCCGCCGGGGAGGAGCCCTGGAGCGAGCCGGTGTTTATTCCGCCCGCCACCGCCTCAAGCGCGATGGTCCTTGCGGACTCGGCGGCGGCGAAGATCTCCTGGTAGAGGCCCGATGCGTATTCCCTTGTTTCGGCAACCCCGGAACCGGGGATGATGTCGTGAAACTGGTTGAAAAGGATTTTGCGCCACGCTTCCCCCAGAAGGGACGCGGGGTATTCTTTCCCGCAGGAGATCATCGCGGAGACCGAGTACCATTCGGCTTCTTTCATAAGACGCTCCGCCTTTCTGTTTCCCGCCTTGATCCGCGTCTGCGTCGTGTAACAGCCGTCGCACAGGAAATTGATCTCGTCATCCAGCACCGGGAGTTTTTCCTTTCGGTCCGCGGTTGAATCAAAATAGCCGCGGAGGCTGCCGAAGCTGAATTTGGGGTAAAGCGGCCATGAGTTCATTTCGATGATGCGGTTTATGTCGCGCCGGGTGGGGCCCCCTCCGTGATCGCCTACTCCGTATACCTTGAGGAGTTTCGCGCCGCCTGTAAGCCGGGCAAGTTCGGGCGCATAATCCGCGGTGAACGTGTCGATTTCGGCGTTGTACCAGAAGGGTTCGGTGTACACAACGACATCCTTTCCCGACGGGGCCTTCCAGCGGTAAAGGACCTTTTCTCCCACCTGCCCCCGGCAGTGGTAGTAATAGCGCACCCCGCCCGAATCAAGGATCTCGGGTATGTTGCGGCTGTGCCCGAAGGTGTCGGGCTCAAAATCGATCACAAGATCATCAGGATCAACGCCGAATTTTTCCCCCATGTATTCTTTCGTATAGAGGATGTGACGGGTAAGG
>JAIROE010000282.1 GCA_031257715.1 Treponema sp.
CGGAACCGCCCGAGGTAAAAATGATGCTCTCCGCGGGACTTCCCAGAAGCGCTCCAACCGCCCGGCGGGCTTCCTCCACTCTGGCGCGGGCCAGCCTTCCGGAGGCGTGCATGCTTGAAGCGTTCCCGTATACGTCAAAATCCGTAATCATCCGGGCCTTGATTTCAGGCTTAAGGGGGGTAGTTGCGTTATAATCGACATAGATCCTTTTTTCACTCATGATTTTCTTCCTTTTATTACTAAATCAATCATGTACAGCCGCTACAAATATACTCCTTTTTCATATCAAATACAATTCCTATTTTGCCGGTAGGTATTTATGAGAAAGCGCGGCTACAGGCTTTCCACCAAAACCCGGATACGCCGCCGGGATCCGCGCGCCAAGCTGTTCCACTTATTTTACAGAAAGGATATACTGTCCGTCCATGGTTAATAAAGGGCATGTTGAAAGAACCCTTCGGGGCATGATTCTTTCGGCATCAGGCTGGCGCGGCATCTTTGCCGAAAACGGCGAAGAAGAAAGCCGGGGCGGGGGGATCTCCCCATCCCACCGCATTATTGCGGCGGCGGCCGGGGAAGCGTTTGCTTTGTATTTACGGGAAAGTGCGGCGGCCTGTCCCATAAAGGCAGGCGTTTCGGGAATCCCGCCGGACGCCTGTGCCGCAGAGCCCCTTGTCGTTCTGGGGCTCGATACCCGGCCGACGGGAAAAGCGATAGCCGAAGCGATAATCGCCGCCCTTTCAGGGACGGGATGCGGCATCCGTTACGCGGGTATCACCGCCGCCCCCGAAATCATGGCCTATGCCCGGAGTTTCGCTTCCGCATGCTTCCCCGCGGGCTTCATCTATATTTCGGCAAGCCATAATCCTATAGGTCATAACGGCCTCAAATTCGGCCTTTCGGACGGCGGCGTTCTTCCCGCCGAAGAGGCGTCAAAACTTGCCGAAAAATTCCGCGCCCTTCTGTCCGGTGAGGCTGAACTTGACCGTATCGCCGCGATGCTCGAAAACCCGGATGCCGCGTTCATGGAGCGCCTTCTTTCCGAATCACCCGAAATAAAAAAGGCGGCGTATGAGGCGTATCTTGATTTTACTTCCGGGGTGGCCTTCGGGAACACGGCGGAAAAAGACGCCGGCCTCAGACAGGCAATCACCGCCGGCCTTGCGGCGCATCCCCTTGGCATAGCCGTTGATTTCAACGGTTCCGCCCGGACCCTCTCCATAGACAGGGAATTTCTTGCGGGCCTGGGGGTCTCCTTCAGTGCAATGAACGACAGGCCCGGGGAAATAAGGCACCGCATCATCCCCGAAGGTGAATCGCTTGAGCCCTGCCGCCTCTTCCTTGAAAAACTTCACGCCGAAGATCCCTTCTTTATATTGGGTTATGTTCCCGACTGCGACGGCGACCGGGGAAATCTTGTGATATGGGACGATGGGGAAAACAGGGCCCGCATTCTGGAGGCGCAGGAAGTTTTTGCCCTGTCCTGCGTGGCGGAACTTGCCCATCTGGTATGGACGGGGGAACTTGTCTACGACGGCAGGGGAAACGCCCTCTCAAAGGCCGCCCTCGCGGTAAACGATCCCACGTCCCTCAGGATAGAACGCATTGCCAGGGCTTTCGACATCCCCGTCTTCCGGGCGGAGGTGGGGGAAGCCAATGTGGTGAGCCTTGCCCGGAAGCTCAGGGATAAAGGCTACACGGTGCGCATACTCGGCGAAGGCTCCAATGGCGGGACTATCACCCACCCATCTTCGGTGCGGGATCCCCTTGATACCGTCATGGCCTTCCTTAAACTGCTTGCGGTACGGAGCGGGGAAAAACCCGGCCTTGTTGAAATATGGTACGATCTTTCCGGTCAGGCCGAAATGTTCAGGCCCAATTTCACCCTTGCCGATGTCATCGCTTCCCTTCCCGCCTTCGTCACCACCGGCATCTCGGGTGCGGATGCGCAGCTCAAAATACAAACGGCCGATCACGGGGCCCTTAAAGATCGTTATCAAAAAATATTCCTCAGGGAATGGGAAGAGCGGAAGGAAAGCCTCTGGACGCGCTACGGTATAACGGGATGGGAAGCGGCGGCCTACAACGGCGCCGAAGAAAGACGCGGAATAACCCGGTTTGGCAGCGCCGGACGGGGCGGGCTCAAAATATATTTTACCGGAACGGAAGGCTGCCCCGTTGCGGCAATATGGATGCGCGGTTCCGCCACGGAAAACGTTTTCCGCGTCATGGCCGACGCCGAAGGCCAGGACAGGCGTATCGAACGGGATCTTGTTGAATGGCAGCGCCGTATGATCACGGAAGCCGACAGGGAGGAATGATGGGTATTCGTGGAGAGATTTTTTCAACCAGCGTCCCGCTCGCAAACCGGACGTATTTTTTCAATGTAAAGGAAAACCGGCTGGGGGACCTTTACCTCAACATCGTGGAAAGCAAGAACCGGGAAACGGGCGGCTTTGAACGGCAGTCGGTGATTCTCTTCGCCGACGACCTCGCGGAATTTCTCAAGGGCTTTGACGAATCCCTCCGGGTGCTGGAAAAAGCCGAGCGTGAAAAACGCCGGAATGCCGGAGGCGGCGGAAGTCGCGGCAGGCCGGGGAGCGGTCGCGGTGCGGAGCCGGCAGGCGGCCGGGGCGCAGGGCCTGGAAAACGCGCCGGCAGCGGCGGGAGCCGCGGTCCCGAAAGCGGCCGAAGTGCGGGGCCGGGAAGCACCCGAAACGCCGCACCGGGAAAACGTACCGGACGCCTCGTAGTCAGAAAAAAGCCGTGAGCCTTATCTTTCCGGCTGTATGCGACGGTTTGGCGGCCCGGATAAGCAAAACCG
>JAIROE010000294.1 GCA_031257715.1 Treponema sp.
CGCCATGCGTTCTCTGGGGGAAATCTTCCCCCCCGCGGCCTTGCGTTCCAGTATGGATTCAAGGAGAACGCGGGCTTCGGCTTCATATTCGGCGATGCTTTTTGTTTCGCTCATGCCTGAACCGCCTCCAGACCCAGCCCTATATGGCACTTGTGATGATCCTCATCCTCTCTTTCCTTAAAGGCCTTCATACGAAGCATCATGTTGTCAAAATCGACGCCGTGTCCGTCGAATTCCGGGCCGTCGACACAGACGAATTTTGTTTCACCGCCCACGGTGACGCGGCAGCCACCGCACATCCCCGTACCGTCTATCATGATGGTATTAAGGGACACGATAATGGGAACGCCGAATTCGGCGGCGGTTTTTTCGCAGAATTTCATCATGACAGGCGGGCCTATGGCGACGGTCATGCCGGGCTTTGACGCCGCGGCGCAGTATTCGCGCAGGGGCTCGGTGACCAGCGCCTTCCTGCCCCGGGAACCGTCGTCGGTAACCACGACAATCTCATCGGCATAACGGCGCATCCTTTCCTCGAAGATCACAAGCTCTCCGGTCCGCGCCCCCATGATCACAACGACTCTGTTACCCGCCGCCCTGAGCGCCTGGACAATGGGGAAGAGCGGGGCGATTCCTATGCCGCCGCCGACGCAGACCACTGTGCCGTATTTTTCGATGTGGGTGGGGTTCCCCAGCGGCCCCAGTATGTTTTCAAGGAAATCGCCTGTTTCCTTGACGGCAAGCCGGTGCGTCGTGGCCCCGACAGACTGAAAGACCATGGTAATGGTTCCCCCTTCGGGGTCGGCGTCGGCTATGGTAAGGGGGATGCGCTCGCCCCATTCGGTGTCGATCTGAACTATGATAAACTGCCCTGCCTTTCTTGCCCTGGCGATGAGGGGCGCTTCAACGGTCATTTCGTACACCTCGGCGGAGAGCCGTTTCTTCTCTGTGATCCTGTGCATACCGGCATGATACCGTTTTTTATCATTTGACTCAACCGTGAAATTTCGCCACAGACTTGCCCCGATCCACACGCCGCAGCTGCAAACGGCCTCATGGACAAAGAGGCTTCAGGTACAGGGTATGGCGCCCCTGCGTTACGGTTCCGGGGGCATTTATGAATAACCTCAATTCCATCCTGATAGAAGGGAACCTGATACGGGATCCTCTTCTCCGCTCAACGCCGAAGGAGGCCCCGGCCGGAGTGCGCTTCATGGTTTCTTTGAAATACGGGATGTGAAGGGGAGGGCAGATAGCGGCGGATTACATCAACAGGCACAAGCGGGAACAGACCATCGTCATTACCGGCTACGATCATCAGACAGTGAACAGCCGCATGGCGGGGCTGCAGGACATTCTGGATCCTTCCATAATGTTCAGGCGTTACGCTGGTATAAAAACCATGGAAGAAGGGTACAATCTGGTTCCCCTGCTTCTGGAAAAGGAAAAAATCGCCGCCGTTTCAACCTTTCTTTTTGTTACAAACGACAATGTGGCGATAGGGATTATAAATCGTCTAAAGGAATACAGTATCCGTATTCCCGAACAGGTTTCCATTCCGGGCTACGACAACATCAAGATATCCGGCCTTTGCAGAGTTCCCCTTACCACCGTCTCCCAGCCTGTCTTTGACATGGGGCGCATTGCCGCCATGGAACTGCTGGATATGCTGAACGGCAATTCCGGCGCGCCCTGGCGGCATATTATTCAGCCGGAACTTGTTGAACGGGAATCAACATAAGGGCCTGTTTCTTCAGAATGAAAGCCGTCTTTCCAGTTGAACCGCACCGTACCGGGAAGGGGCGCGGCATTTTTTATTGCCTCCATGATCGTTTTCAGGTCCTTTTTTTTGAGGGGCGGGCCGGAAAAATCCGCAATGAAACGGCGGAACCCGGCTTTTTCAAGAAAGGGAATTTTGTCCACAATGGAAAAGGGCTTTGCCGGATAGACCATCGCCCCGTCCGCATGTACAAGGCGAAACCCCTCGCCCCGGCCGTCGGTAAAATAATCGAAGTCGTACATGCCGCCGGGATCTGTACGCATACGGAACAGGGCAGGAAAGGCAAAGACCGTTACAAAGGCCCGGGAACGGGAGGGATGTTCCACAGTCTTCTCCAGGTTCTGCCGGTTGTTTTCCAGAGGAGAAACAAAGTAGTCCGCACCGAAGGAGGAAACCAGGGAAGAAGCCCAGCGGTTAAAGACGTACAAATACGGGCCTGCGACAAGGACGGGACCGTCCGCGGCCGCCGCCCTGTCCGCCGCGGGGCGTTTCTCCCTGAACAGGGAAAAATGTCCCGGATTGTTCACGACAAACCTGCGGTATCCCATGTCCATGAGCTGCCGCATTTCAGCGGCAAGCGGTCCGTTCATGGCTTCGGGGAAAAAGGGATCGAGGGCGATGACAAGATCATCCGGCCTGAAGGGCAGCGGTTTTCCGTCCAGAAGGCGTGCGGCGGTTTTACGGTTATATCCAAGTATAACCCTCACCGGGCGGTACGCCTGAAGCGGATACAGATCCTCTACGCGGGAAACGGCGGCGTACAATCCTTCAGGAAAAATTCCCTTTTCCCCGGGCGGAAGGCGGAGTTCGGGAGCCTTGTCCCTGCCGGGCCGCCGCCTGAAGTTTTCAAGTCCTCCCGGTATGATTTTCGCGTAACGTCCGGGCCGCTTTCGGATCAGGTATACCGAATCGCCCGGAGCGAAGCCTTGGGGAATGGAAATCCAGCGTCCGTCCTTGTCGTCTTTGGCAAAGCCTACCCTGCGGGATTTCCGCTCCGTGTCGTCGGCCCTGTGAAAGCGTACTGAATCGCCCGCGACGGGGAGATCCGGTCCCGCGGCAAGGAGGCCCCGCCTTTCCTCTCCGGAGCCTTCCACCCTGATGATCTTTCCCAGCGGAATGCCGGTTCCCCCGCCCCGGTCCGGGTCGAGCCATGAATCCGGCGGAGTCTTTTCCCCGTCAAAATAAAAAACGGTCTTTACCCTGGCAAAATCGCCCCGGAGAATTTCACGGGCGGTCTTCATGCTTTCGCGGACCCGATCTTCCCCCGCGCCTTCCGACAGGGCGTCAAGTACAAGGCGGTAGGCGGAAACCACGGCGCCTGCATATTCGGCGCCTTTCATGCGGCCTTCTATCTTGAGGGCGTTAACCCCGGCGGCGGCCAAATCGGGAAGGCGTTCCAGGAGTTGAAGATCCGCCGGGCTGAAATAGTAGCCTTCCCTGTCATCATGCCGGTAAAGCCGGCGGCAGGCCTGCGTGCACATCCCCCTGTTGGCGGATTTTCCGCCCAGATAGCTGGAAAAGAGGCAGAGCCCCGACACGCTGACACAGAGGGCCCCGTGAACAAAGACCTCCAGTTCCATGTTGGTGGCGGCCCTTAAGGCGCATATCTCTTCAAGGCTGAGTTCCCGGGCAAGAACCACCCGCGAAACGCCGTATTTTGAAAGCATGTTGGTCCCTCTGGCGGAAGCAATGTTCATTTGGGTGGAGGCATGCAGTTTAAGCGAAGGGAAACATTCCCGAACCATGGCAACGGTCCCGAAGTCCTGCACGATGATGCCGTCGGGCCCCAGCGCCGCAAGATACTTGAGGAGTTGGTACATACGATCCGCTTCGCGCTGTTCAAAAACCGTATTGACCGTGACGTAGAGCCTGCGGCCCATGCGGCGCAGGGCCTTCAGCGCCCCTTCAAAACGGGCATAGTCAAAGTTAACGCTCCGCATGCGGGCATTGAAAGTTTTAAGCCCCAAATAGACGGCGTCGGCCCCTTCCCCCACAGCCGCGTCCAGGGCCTCCGGAGATCCGGCGGGAGCAACCAATTCAATAGACATGCGTTTATAATACCCCGGAAAGAAACTATGGGAAACCTCCGGCGACCGTTCCCGAATGAAACATGCCGCCGCAACGGGGTACGGCACCGGCAAAGCGGACCTCCCGAAAGCTTGAAATTCTGCCCCGCAATCTCAAGGTTCTGACCCGCCAATTTCCGGCCCGGAATTCCGGGCTTTTGGCCCGGATGTTCACGGTCCTGATCCGTTGAAATCATCGTAAAAAACGGCTACCCTGGTTTGGAGCCCGCCGGCCTTTCAAAAGGTTCACAAACAAATAAATTGCGGAGGAATTTATGCCCGGAGTTTTAAACCCCGTGCTTCCCGGTTTTTATGCGGATCCTTCAATGATTCGCGTTGACGATACGTATTATATCGCCAATTCCACTTTTGAATGGTATCCCGGTGTCGAAATTCACAAATCGAAAGACATGCGGACATGGGAAAGCGTGCCGTCTCCCCTGTCGGAAAAACGGCTGCTGGATATGACGGGGGAAATGGCGTCATGCGGAATTTGGGCGCCCTGCCTTTCGTATTCCGGCGGGCTTTTTTACCTCATATACACCAATGTCCGCAACTGGAATATCGGTCCCTGGAAGGATACTCCGAATTTCCTTGTCACCGCGCCTTCGGTTGAGGGGCCTTGGTCCGATCCTGTTTTTCTTAATGCTTCCGGGTTTGACCCGTCACTTTTCCACGATGATGACGGGAAAAATGGCTTGTCAACATGGAATGGGACTGGAGAGGCGCTGCCGAACCTGCTGCGGGACAGTTTTCCGGCATCCTTTTACAGGAATATTCGCCTCTGCAAAAAAAGCTCACCGGGCCTGTCAGGAAGATTTATCCCGGTTCCGAGTGGGGGCTCGTCGAGGGGCCGCATCTTTACAGGCGTAACGGCTGGTACTACATCTTTGCCGCCGAAGGGGGAACGGTCTACCGGCACGCCGAAACGGTGGGGCGTTCGCGCGCCATAACGGGTCCGTATGAAACGCACCCGCATAATCCGCTCATCACCTCTTATGGGTGGCGGGATCCGGCGGTGCAGAAAGCGGGACATGCAAGCTTGTGCGACAGTACGGACGGCAGGTCGTATATCGCGTTTCTCTGCGGGCGCCCGTTACCCGGTACGCGGAACTGTGTACTCGGCCGGGAGACCGGCATTGCCGAAATCGAATGGCGCGATGACTGGCCCTATGTCAAACCGGAACCGGGTAAAAGCATCTTCGTGAACGGGCTGGTTCAGAATTACCCGCCCGCAAGTTTTGCCCCGCCCGGCGTTCCCGATACCGATACGGAAGCCGTTCCGCCGGTCTCGACTTCCTTTTCCAGGGTGTATAAATTTGACGGTTCAGATAAACAGGCGGGAAGGCCGGGTTTACATCCTGATTTCAAGACCCTCCGTAACGAGCCGGATGCGGACACCTATTCTCTTTCCGCCCGCAAGGGGTTTTTGTGCCTGCGCGGAGGTGAGTCACCGGCATCGCATTTTCATCAGACATTGCTTGCCCGGCGTCAGACGGATTTTTCCTTCAGCGCCGAAACGCTGATGGAGTTTTCCCCGCGGTATTTTCAGGAATTTGCCGGCCTTACGTGGCGTTACGATGAGGCGAATCAGTACCTTCTGGCCGTGTCGCATGATGAGGCGATCGGGAAAATTCTCGTCGTCAAGACCATGACAGGCAGATCTTTTACAAAATACGATCCGGTTCCCCTACCCGAAGGCGGTATCTGGCTGGGGCTCACCGTTGATCGGCACAAAGGCCGCTTCCGCTATTCGCCGGACGGCAAGACATGGAGGGTAACCGGCCCCGAACTGGATGCCGCCGTACTTTCGGACGAATACTATACCCTTGGGTTTACCGGCGCGTTTGTCGGCATGTTCTGCGTCGATCTTGCCCGTCATTCCGCCTGCGCCGACTTCGAGTATTTTTCATATACCGTTTTACCATGAGGGGACCATACCCCGGGGTATCTTCATCCCGGCCCGTCAGCCTGCCGCCGGATCGTAGATCTTTCCGCTTGCGGCGGGCGCGTGGCTTCTTCCCATGAAGAGCAGCACGAGCAGGGTAATCACGTAGGGTATCATGCTTAAAAGATGAACCGATACCGAAAGGCCGAATTTGGGATTCCCCAGTGTCAGGGACAGGGACTTGCAAAAGCCGAAGAGCAGGCACGCCAGTACGGTGTTTTTCGGCCTGAATTTGCCGAAGATGACGGCGGCTATGGCGATGAACCCCTGGCCGGAAATTATCGACGGGAAAAAATAGGATACCGTTGACAGCGGTATAACCGCGCCGCCGAGGGCGGCCAGTGTTCCCGAAAGGAGCACGCAGAAGTACCGTACTCCGAAGACGCCGATCCCCAGCGTCGCGGCTGCCCGGGGATGTTCGCCCACGGCGCGTATGCGCAGCCCCAGTCTCGTCCTGAAAAGCAGAAACCATATTCCCGCGGCCAGAAGCAGGCAGAAATAAACGGAGACATAATTCTTCAACACATAATCGGGGAAGGAACTTTCGGGGAAAATATTTCCAAATACCACGGGAAGTTTCCCCGCAAGATCCACCGGTTTGGTCTGGGTTGAACCTTCGAAGATCGCCTTGCAGAAATAGATCGCGGCCCCCGGAGCCAGAAGGTTTACCGCGATTCCCGAGATGGTTTGATCCGCCCTGAAGGTGATGGAAGCCAGTGCGTGCAGCAGGCCGAAGAAACAGCCCGCGGCCGCGCCGGCAAGAAGGCCCAGCCAGGGATTTCCGGTGATGACGGAAACCGCCGCGCAGGCAAACGCCCCTATGGTCATCTGGCCTTCGATGCCTATATTCACCACCCCGGATGTCTCACTCATGATACTGCCCATGCCGGCGATGATGAGGGGCGCGCCGTAGGTCAATGTGGAACTTATCAGGAGTCCGATGTCGGAAGCGCTCAGTATCACAGGGGCCTCCCGGTTTTTTTCGCCCTGATGAAGCGTACGAAGAACCTGAATGCACCCATGATTGCAATGGAATAAATGATCACGCCGATGATCACATTGATAAGTTCGCTGGGAGCGCCGATAGTGTTGAGCTTGCTGCCCCCGTATTTGAGGCCGCCGTAGAACAGCCCCGCGAAAAGGGCGCCTATGGGATTGATGCCGCCTATCATCGACACCGATATGCCGTCAAAGCCGTAGCCTTCCTGTGCGGCAAGCTGGGTGATTTTGCCGACAACGCCCAGCACCTGCACGGCGCCGCCAAGGCCGGCAAGGCAGCCCGAAATGCCCATGCTCAGGGCGATGGATCTTCCCACATAGATTCCTCCGTATTTGGCGGCGTCCCGGTTAAAGCCCACCGCCCGCAGATTAAATCCCAGCGTGGTTTTGTTGAGGATGATCCAGCAGATGAACACCGCCGCCGGCATAAGGAGCATTCCCCAGTGTATGCGCACCGTACCGAATATATCACGGAATGCGTTTGTGGAGATTCGGGATGTTTCAACAATATCCATTGAGGCGGTGGAATTGGGCTTCTTGAAGGCCGGAGACATGACCAGAAAATTGGAAAGGTAAAAAGCGATCCAGTTCAGCATGATGGTTACGATAACTTCGTGAATCCCTTTATATGCCTTGAGCAGGCCGGCAATGGCCCCCCAAAGCGCCCCGGCAAGCCCGCCCGCCAGTACGCAGACAATCCCGTGAATTCCCGCGGGCATGGGGAGGAGAATGCTCACCGCCAGCGCGGTGATGCCGCCGATGATGTACTGGCCTTCGGCCCCTATATTGAAGAGTCCTGTCTTGAAGGCGAATGTCACCGAAAGGCCGGTGAAGATGATGGGAGTAGCGTACTGTACCGCGTACATGAGCATTTTCCATGATCCGAAAATTCCCTGAAAAAGAACCCCATATGCCGAAAAAGGATTGAAGCCGGTAAGAAGCAGTATCACCGAACCGAAGAGAAGCCCGATGAAAATTGCCAGAAGAGTGTAGAGGAAGGTATCGTTCCATATCCGCTTAATGGCTTTCATTCGCCCTGCCTCCCGCCATCATGAGTCCCAGCCCGGACTGATCCGCCCTGTCCCCGGCAACGCTGCCCGCAATTTTTCCCCGGAACATAACGTCAATGCGGTCCGAAAGGTTCATGATCTCGGACAGCTCAAAGGACACAAGAAGCACCGCCTTCCCGGCGTCACGCTGGGCGACTATATAGCGGTGCACATACTCAATGGCCCCGACATCAAGCCCCCGCGTGGGATTCACGCAGATGAGCAGTTCCTTGTTGTTGGTAACCTCCCGTGCAATGATCACCTTTTGCTGATTTCCCCCGGAAAGGCTCCCCGCCTTGTGTGCCTCGCAGCCGGCCGGCCTGATGTCGAATTTTTCTATGAGCCTTTTGGCATGGGCGGAAATATTGTTCCTGCGGAGAAAACCGCGCCCTGAAAATTCCTTCTCTTTTATATTCTGAAGCACCATGTTTTCCGCCACGGAAAAATCAAGAATAAGGCCGTGCCTGTGTCTGTCTTCGGGAATTGACGAAACGCCGCTTTCAAAGATGAAGCGCGGCATCTTGTTGAAAATATTCTTTCCCAACAGGGTGATGGAACCCGATTCAGCCTTGCGAAGGCCCGTCAGAACCGACACAAGCTCCGACTGACCGTTGCCGTCAACGCCGGCAATGCCGACAATTTCACCGGCGTGCACCGAAAGGCTGAGCCCGTTTACCGCGGGGTGGCCCCAGTAATCATTTGCCCCAAGATTCTCAACCGTCAACACCGGCTTTCCGGGAACGGCGGTTTTTTTCTGCGTGGTAAATTCCACCGCGCGTCCCACCATCATGGAGGCAAGCTCCTGTTCCGTCACGTCGGACACTGCGACGGTGTCTATTATTTTGCCCGCGCGTATGATCGTGCAGGTATCCGCCATGGATTTTATTTCCGAAAGTTTATGGGTAATGATGATTACCGTTTTCCCCTCTTTCACCAGGTTGTTCATGATCGTTCCCAGATCGCCGATCTCCTGGGGGGTAAGGGAAGCGGTCGGCTCGTCGAGGATAAGAAGCTCCGCGCCGCGGTAAAGCACTTTGAGAATTTCCGTCCGCTGCTGCATGCCGACCGATATGTTTTCCACACGGGCATCGGGATCGACATTCAACTCGTAATGATTGATAAGGGCCTTTACGTCGGCCCCGGCTTTTTCGGCATCGATGATTCCGCCGCCCTTTACGGGCTCCTGTCCCAGGATGATGTTTTCCGTGACCGTGAAGGGGGGTACCAGCATGAAGTGCTGATGGACCATGCCTATGCCGTACTCGATGGCCCGGGACGGAGATGCGATGTGGGCCTTTTCTCCCTTGATGAAAATATCCCCTGATGTGGGCTGGAGCAGTCCGTA